>NZ_RAWP01000142.1:0-21466 GCF_003668935.1 Corallococcus sp. AB032C
CGCCGAGACCGAGGCTCCCCCCGCCTCCCCGGCCGCTTTGAACGCTGTCGCGCCGGAAGCGTCGCTGGCGAAGCCCTTCAAGCTGTCGCGCCGCTTCGACCGCACGGCGCGCCTGTTGGGCGACAACGCCATGGAGCGGCTGGCCAACGCGCACGTGGTGGTGTTCGGCCTGGGCGGCGTGGGCAGCTTCACAGCGGAGGGCCTGGTGCGCAGCGGCGTGGGCCGCCTCACGCTGGTGGACCACGACGACGTGTGCGTCACCAACACCAACCGCCAGCTGCACGCGACGGTGAAGTCGGTGGGCAAGTCGAAGGCGGAGCTGATGGCCCAGCGCTGCCAGGAGATCAACCCGCAGGCGAAGGTGGAGGCCCTGCGCGAGTTCTACCGCGAGGAGCTGGCGGAGACGCTGCTGCCCGCGGGCCGCTACGACTTCGTGGTGGACGCCATCGACAACGTGAAGGCGAAGCTGCACCTGCTGCACCGGTGCGTGACGCTGGGCCTGCCGGTGGTCAGCTCCATGGGCGCGGCGGGACGCCTGGACCCCACGGCCATCCGCGTGGAGGACCTGAGCGAGACGCACATGGACCCCTTCGCCAAGGACATCCGCAAGCTGCTCAAGCGCAAGTACGGCGTGGAGACGGAGCGCCACACGGGCATCACTGCCGTGTACTCCATCGAGACGCGCCGGCAGCCGGTGCCGCTCAACTACGACGACGCGACCGACGGCTTCCTGTGCGTCTGCCCGCAGGACAACGAGTTCCACACCTGCGACCACCGCACGCAGATTGACGGCAGCGTGGCGTTCGTCACCTCCGCCTTCGGCATGAACGCCGCGGGTGTGGTGGTGCGCCGGCTCGCTTCAACGCGGTAGCGCGCTTCAGGCCACGCGAGGCCGGGCCTGCGTCACCGCGGGCTCCCGGCCGCACGGACGGCGGAAGACGCAGCGGGCGCAGGCGTCCAGGTTCCCCGTCTGCGGGAAGGCGTCCGGTTCCTTCGGCGTGTTGGTGGCGGTGTCCTTGAGCAGCGCGCGCATCCCCTCCACGCTCCGGGCGAAGTGCTGGCGGAAGGAGTCCATGGCGGACGGGTCCACCGTCACGTCGTGCTCCAGGCCCTCATTGAGGTACACGAGCGACGCGCGCACCTTCTCCAGCGGGTAGCGGTAGCGCTGCGCGATGTAGAGCGCGTAGCCCAGCACCTGTTCGTCGTAGCCCTCGCGCGAGCGGCCCGTCTTCCAGTCCACGACGACGACGGAGCCTTCGGCGTCCACGTAGGCGAAGTCCGGGATGGCGAAGGTCTTCACCCCGTCCATGACGAAGTGGGCGAAGTCGAAGCCCGCGTCCACCTCCAGCCACTGCGCGGGCTTGAGCCCCTTGGCCACCGTGGGCCAGCGCGACTGGAAGAACCACGCGAGCGCGGAGCGCACCGTTTCGAAGTTCTGCTTCCAGGACTCGTTGGGGATGTCCTCCCCGTACTCGTGCTCTGAAAGGCCGGTGAAGGGCTTGCGGTACTTCTGCGTCCAGTAGGCCTTGGAGCGCGAGTGCCGGAAGTCGTCCTGCATCAGCTTGTGCGTGCGCGCCTCCACCTTCGCGGGGTCCACGTCACGGCCGGCGCGCCAGTCCAGCAGCACGTCCTTGAGTGCCTCGTGCACGATGCTGCCCGCCCAGGTGTAGCGGTTGTGCAGCTTCTTGAGGACGTAGAGCTCGCGCACGTCCTTGGCCGCCTCCGCCTCCCAGCCGCCCCAGGAGCGGTAGTAGTAGAGGTAGTAGGCCCGGAGACACTCGGAGAACTTCTCGTGGCGGCTCTTGGACCAGGAGAAGTCGTTGGTGATGGGAGGACGGGCCATGGACGCGGGCATCCTATAGACGATCGCCCGCCCCGCCAGAAGAGGGACGGGCGGCCGGACAACCGCCCCATGCCGTCGGTAAAAACGAAGGGTGCACCCGACCGTACGGGTATGGTGCCGCGCCGCCCCCGCGAAGAATCACATGAGCCCACGCAAGCGCACCGACACCGGGGCACTCCCCACCCCCGTCTCCCCTGAACGCCACGCCGCCCTCCACGGCCCGCTGCTCTCCTGGTACGACCGGAACAAGCGCGACCTGCCCTGGCGCCGCACGCGCGACCCGTACGCCATCTGGCTCAGCGAGGTCATGCTCCAGCAGACGCAGGTGTCCACGGTCATCCCGTACTGGGAGCGTTTCCTCGCGCGCTTTCCCACTGTGAAGGCCCTGGCCTCCGCGCCCCTGGACGACGTGCTCTCCGGGTGGAAGGGGCTGGGCTACTACTCGCGCGCGCGCAACCTGCACCGGGCCGCGCAGGAGGTGGTGGAGCGCTTCGGCGCGAAGCTCCCGTCCAAGGCGGAGGAGCTGCTCTCCCTGCCCGGCTTCGGCCGCTACACCTCCGGGGCCGTGGCCTCCATCGCCTTTGGAGAGGAAGCGCCCATCGTGGACGGCAACGTGGCCCGCGTGCTGTCGCGCCTCTTCGAGGTGGAAGGCCTGCCCGGGGACCGCGACCGCGAGGCCACGCTCTGGGCGCTGGCCTCCGCGCTGGTGAAGGGTGAGCGGCCCGGAGACTTCAACCAGGCGCTGATGGAGCACGGCGCCACGGTGTGCCGGCCGGAGTCACCGCTGTGCCTGCTGTGCCCCGTGCGCGACGGGTGCATCGCGTTCAAGAAGGGCCGCGTGGACGAGCTGCCTCCGGCCAAGGTGCGCGCCGCGCCCCGCAAGCTGTTCCTGGCGCTGGCCGTGTGGCCGCACACGGGCACGCTCCTCTTCGCGCGTCGCGCGGACAAGGGCCTCTTCGGCGGACTGTGGGAGCTGCCCGCCGTGGAGGTGGAGGAGGACACGTCCGAAGCGGAGGCGACGGAGCGGCTGGCGACAGCACTGGGCGCGCCGCTCACGCTGGTGGGCACGATGGACAGCGTGCGCCGGCAGCTCACCCATCGCGACCTCACGCTGCGGCTGTTGCGCGTGACGGGCGACAAGCGCCCCACGAAGTCCACCGCGTTCCAGGAGCTGCGCTGGTGCACGCCGCAGGAGGCGGAGGCGCTGGGCATGAGCACCGCGATGCAGCGCGCGCTCGACGCGGCGTTGGGGCACGGAGTGTTGGGAGACGACACCGCGCCCGCGAAGAAGAAGACGGCGGGCCGCCCTGCCCGGAAGGCGGCCGGGCGCTGAAGCGCCTGGTGGCCTTCAGCTCCAGGACCGCACGTCCGGGCCTATTCCGCTGATGGATTTTCCGCGCGGAATGGCCCGTTGGTCCCTCAACACTTCGCGACCTGAGGTGTCGCTCCGGCAACCCCACACGACTTGGGTCTCTTCCGTGATGCAGGAGCGCGTCCGAAGCTTCAGGCCGCCTTTTCCAGGAGGAAGCCCCATGGCCCGTCAGAACGCGCAGAAGTCGCAACCGAACCCGGCCCCCAAGGCCGCGCCGGAGCGGACCGAGGACAAGAAGCCGGTGGCCACGGCGAGCGCGCCCACGAGCAAGACCGCCGCGCTCACGCAGGAGCAGATTGCCCGCCGTGCCTACGAAATCTTCCAGGCCCGGGGCGGCACGCACGGCAACCCCGAGCATGACTGGCATCAGGCTGAACGCGAGCTGCGGCTCGGCCGGCAGTAGTCAGCCGCCAGGGCCGCCCGCGAGTCAGTGCGCGGGCGGCATCCCCTGGAGGGACGGGCGCTCGGACTCCAACGCGCGCTTCAGCCGGCGCTGGGCCTGCTTCAGCTCCTCCAGGATGCGCTCGGCGTCCATCACCGAGCGCATCGCCAGCCCGCACGCGGGCGTCAGCAGCACCGTGGACAGCGCGCGCGCGAAGCCGATGTCGTTGGGCAGCGCCGCCTTCAACGACGCCTCCACCGAGTCCGACAGCTCCTCCACCGAATACGTGGACGCCAGGTCCGTGGGGATGACGCCCAGGCTCAGCGTGGCGCCGGAGTCCAGGAAGCGCTTCAGCGCGTCCGTCTCCTCCAACATCGCGTCCAGCGACAGCCGCACGTCCAGCGACACCAGGTCCGCCTGCGCGTCCAGCAGCACGCCCCAGTCCGTGTTGCCGCAGCAGTGGATGCCCACGAGCGCGCCCTCGCGCTGCAGCGCCACCACCAAGAGCCGCAGCTCCTGCTGCGCCAACAGGTGCTGCGGGTTCATCCGCACGTAGGCGTAGAGGCCCGGCTCGTCCAGGTAGAACAGGGGCGTGGTGCCCGTGCGCTTGAGGGCGCGCACCATGGCCAGCGCGCGTACCATCACCAGCCGGTACAGCGCCGCGTCCAGGCCCGGCACCGCCAGCACCGGCTCACCCGTCGCGGTGCGCACCACGGAGCGCACCGTGAAGGGGCCGGACAGCTGCGCCTTCGCGAACGCCAGCTTGCGATGCTCCACCTCCCAGAGGAACGGCTTCCACGCGCGGCACGCGTCCGCCGTGGGCTCGAAGGACTCCAGGTTCCCAGAGGCGAGCGCTGCCTCCAGCCGCTTCTCGAAGGCCTCGCGCCCCGCGTTCCACCCGTCCACGTCCACCGTGCAGACGCCGTCCTCGTCGAAGCGCAGGCCCGGCAGGCCCTCCAGCGCGGCGGGGATCATCAGCTCGGACGGATGGCCCACCGGCAGCTGCGGCAGGAACGGGATGTCCATGGCGAGCGCGGCCTGCAGACCCAGTTCCACCTGGGTGTGCGGCAGGCTGCCGATGCCCGTCGTGGCACACGCGGGCAGGAGCTGGACGGCGCGACGGATGGTGGGCGAAGGCATGGGGGCAATCTATCCCTTCCGCGTCGCCCGGGCCCGGCCTTCGCGCCCGCGACGCATCAAGTCACCGAGAAGTACGTGGCGCCCGGGTGGTGGAAGACGATGGCGGACACGCTCGCCTCGGGCTCCATCATGCAGCCGTCGGTGAGCTGCACGCCGATCTCCTCCGGCTTGAGCGCGGCGAACAGCTTCGTCTGGTCCTCCAGGCGAGGGCACGCCGGGTAGCCGAACGAGTAGCGCTTGCCGGTGTACTCCGCGCGGAAGCGCTCCAGCATCGTCCTGTCCGCGCGGTCCGGGAAGCCCCACATGCTGCGCAGCTGCGTGTGCAGGAGCTCCGCGTAGCCCTCCGCGGTCTCCAGCGCCAGCGCCTGCACCGCGTGCATCTTGAGGAACTCGCCCTTGGCCTTGAAGCCTTCGGACAGCTCGCGGATGCCCGAGCCCGCGGTGGTGACGAACAGCGAGAGCGCGTCCACCGGCTTGCCGTTCTCCAGCGGCTTCACGTAGTCCGCCAGGCACAGGCCGTTGTCCTTGTCCTGCCGGGGGAAGTCGAAGGACGTCACCGGTTCGCCGGTCGTGCCGTCGAAGAGCAGCACGCGGTCGCCGTCGCTGGCCGCCTTGAAGAACTGGAACACCGAGCGCGCATGCATAGCTCCGCCGCGCAAGAGCGTCTTCAGCTCCTCCACCGCCTCCTTCAGCGCCAGCGCCTTGCGGCCCTCTTCCGTCTTCGCCAGCTCCGCTTCCGCCGGCGTGCCTAGCGCACGCGACGACGTGCGCAGGCCCAGGTGACGGCCGTAGAGCATCACCGGGTTGATGAACTTCCAGATGTGGTCCAACGGCGTGTTGGTGAGCACGTGCCGAGCGAAGTCCGGCGCGGGCGGCACCGAGTCCAGCACCGCCACCTCCGCGCTGCGCGAGCGGCGCACCGGGGCCGCGGGAGCGGGACGGTCCTTCGCCTCCTGCGCCAGCTTCAACCGCCGCGCGGCCAGGTCATCCCGCAGCTTCGCGTGCGCGCCCGGCTCCACGATCTGCTTCGCCAGCTCCAGGCCGTTCATCGCGTCCTGCGCGTAGGCCACGGTGCCGCCGCCGTAGGCCGGGGCGATGTTGCGGTCCACGAAGTTGCGGCTGAGCGCGGCGCCGCCCACCAGGATGGGCGTCTCCACGCCCGCGCGCTTCAGGTCCTCCGCGGTGGCCACCATCTGGTGCGCGCTCTTCACCAGCAGGCCGGACAGGCCCAGGATGTCCGGCCGGTGTTCCTTCACCGCCAGCACCAGCTGCTCGGGCGGGACCTTGATGCCCAGGTTCACCACCTGGAAGCCGTTGTTGGCGAGGATGATCTCCACCAGGTTCTTGCCGATGTCGTGCACGTCCCCCTTCACCGTCGCGAGGACGATCTTCCCGCGCGACGCCGCCTGGGTCTGGCTCATGTGCGGCTCCAGGTGGCTCACCGCCGCCTTCATGGACTCCGCGCTCTGGAGCACCTCCGCGACGATGAGCTCGTTGGCGCCGAAGAGGCGGCCCACCTCGTCCATGCCCTTCATCAGCGGCCCGTTGATGATCTCCAGCGGAGGCATCTCCTTCATCGCCAGGTCCAGGTCCGCCGTCAGCCCGTCGCGCGTGCCTTCGATGATGTAGCGCTGGAGCCGCTCGAACAGCGGAAGGCTGCTCACCTGGGCGCGCGCGGGCTTGCGCTCGCGGAAGTGCGCCGCGAAGGGCGTCACCGGATCCGCGCTCCGGTTGTAGAGGAGGTCCTCGGAGAGCTTCCGCTCCTCCTCCGGCAGCGACGGGTAGCGCTCCAGCTTCTCCGAGTTGACGAGCGCCATGTCCAGGCCCGCCTGCACGCAGTGGTACAGGAACACGGAGTTCAACACCTCGCGGCCCGCGGTGGGCAGACCGAAGGACACGTTGCTGATGCCCAGCACCGTGCGGCACTGCGGGAAGCGCTGCTTGATGAGGCGCACGCCCTCAATCGTCTCCACGCCGCTGCCGGTGTACTGCGCGTCACCGGAGGCGCAGGGGAACACCAGCGGGTCGAAGTACAGGTCCTCCGGGCGCATGCCGTACTTCTGGGTGAGCAGCTCGAAGCTGCGCTCGGCCACGGCGAGCTTGCGGTCGCGCGTGACGGCCATGCCCACCTCGTCGATGCAGCCCACCACCAGCGCCGCGCCGAACGCCTTCGCCAGGGGGACGACCTTCTCGAAGCGCTCCTCGCCGTCCTCCAGGTTGACGGAGTTGATGATGGCCTTGCCCTGGCAGTACGTGAGCGCCATGGCGATGACCTTCTCGTCCGTCGAGTCGATCATCAGCGGCACGCGCACCTTCTTGACCACCACCTCCAGGAAGTGGCGCATGTCCTCCAGCTCGTCCCGGTCCGGGTTCGCCAGGCAGATGTCGATGACCTGCGCCGCCCGCCGCACCTGGGCGCGAGCAATCTCCGACGCGTCGTCGAACTGGCCCGCGACGATGAGTTCCTTGAACTTCTTGCTGCCGATGACGTTGGTGCGCTCGCCCACGATGATGGGGCGCTGCTCGTCCGTCACCTCCAGGTAGTCCACGCCGGACAGCGACGAGCGCGGCTTCGGCACTTCCGTGCGCGGCTTGAGGCCCTTCACCGCGGCGGCGAGCGCCTCGATGTGGCCCGCGTGCGTGCCGCAACAGCCGCCCACCACGTTGATCCAACCGCTGTCACAGAAGCGCCGGAGCGACCGGGCAATCATCTCCGGCGACTCCAGGTACTGGCCGTTCTCGTCCGGCAGGCCCGCGTTGGGCACGCACGACACCGGGAACAGGCTCATGGCGGACAGCGAGCGGATGTGGTCCGTCATGAAGTCCGGACCCGTGGCGCAGTTGAGCCCCAGGTACAGCAGCTCCGTGTGCTCCAGCGACGTGGCCAGGCTCTCCACGGACTGGCCCGCGAGCATCGTGCCCATGGGCTCGATGGTGCCGGACACCGCCACCGGCACCGCCCAGCCCAGCTTCTTGAACGCCCGGTCGATTCCCAGCAACGCCGCCTTCACGTTGCGCGTGTCCTGCGCCGTCTCCACCAGCAGGTAGTCGGAGCCACCCACCGCGAGCCCTTCGGCCTGCACGGCGAAGTTGTCCACCAACTCCTCGAAGGTGATGCCGCCCGTGACGCTGATGGCCTTGGTGGTGGGACCGATGGAGCCCGCCACCCAGCGCATCCGGCCGTCCTTCGCCTCCGCGGCCTTGGCGGCGTTGAGCGCCAGGCGGGACGCGGCGATGTTGATCTCCATCGCCTTGTGGCCCAGCTCGAACTCCGCCAGCACCACCGGCGTGCCGCCGAAGCTGTCCGTCTCCGTCACGTCCGCGCCCGCGGCGAAGTACTTCGCGTGGATGCCCTCGATGACGTCCGGGCGGGTGAGGACCAGGTGCTCGTTGCAGCCCTCGTACTCCGCGCCGCCGAAGTCCGCCGCCACCAGCGTGTGCCCCTGCAGGAGCGTGCCCATGGCGCCGTCCAGCACGAGGATGCGCTCACGCATCGCGGCCTTGAGCGCTTCCACGCGCTGGCCGTGCTCCCCGGGGGGAAGCGGCAGGGGGTGGGCGATGTGGCTCGTCATGACGGTTTGACTCCGGTCAGCAGGAAGACGCGGAAGGGGCTGGCCCCGTCGCGCGCGTGCGTCTCGCGGGTGAACGACGTGAAGCCGGCCTCGCGAAGGGCCGCTTCCAGGACTTCGGGCGAAAAGCCCAGGTGCCGGTGACCCAACCGCTCCAGCACCCACTTCTCTTCGTGCGGCATCAGCTCCAGCACCACCAGCCGGCCGCCCGGCTTGAGCAGCCGCGCGGCCTCCGCCACCACCGCCGCCGGAGCCTCCACGTGGTGCAGGCTCTGCGAAATCACCACCAGGTCCATGCGCCCACCGGACAGGGAGAGCCGGTGCAGGTCCTCGCGCAGGAACGTGATGTTCTTCAGTTCGTCACGGAGGGCCAGAGTTCGAGCCTGGGACAGCGCATCTTCACTCTGGTCGATGGCCCACACGTGCCGCGCCCACCGCGCCATGGCCCGGCTGAACACGCCCGTGCCACAGCCGAAGTCCGCCACGTCCAGCGGCGGCAGCAGCGACGCCAGCGCGCCCGCCCAGAGGAACCACGACTGGCCGGGCTCCAACAGCCGCTCGTTGAGCGCCTGCCGGTCCTCCCTCGCGCGCAGCAGGTCGTTGAGCCGCGCGGAGTCTCCCGCCGCGTCCTCCGCCTCGCGCGCCAGCCGGACGAGCGGCCAGCGCGAGTCATCCGACTCCAGCGCCAGCGAGTAGTAGGTGAAGCCCGCCTGCCGCTCCTCGCGGATGAGCCCCAGCCCCTTCAGCTTCGACAGGTGGTGCGACACCGAGGACTGGGCCACCCCCACCAGCGACACGAGCTCCGTCACGTTCAGCGGCGCCTGCGCCACCAACCGCAGGATGCGCAGCCGCGTCGTGTCCCCCAGGACACGGAAGGATTGAGAGAGGACGTCCATATCGAGCCATCAACATATATCGATGCTGGCCCCCAACCACAATGGCCCCGCCAACGCATTGCGTTGCCTTGAGGCACACCCATCCCGTAAAAATCCGGAATGGCTCCCTCTTCCACGCTGCACTCCCTGCTCGAAGGCAAGCGGTTCGGGCTGGTCCTCTCCGCGGGCTACTTCGGCTTCTATGGCCACGCGGGCTTCCTGAAGGGGCTGCACGCCTCCGGACTGAAGCCGCACGCCTACGCGGGCACGTCCTCGGGCGGGATGGTGGCGGCGTACGCGGCGGCGGGCATGCCCATGACGGCGCTGGAGGAGCTGGTGCTGCGCCAGACGCGGGCCAACTTCTGGGACCCGGACCCCATTGGCGCGGTGCTGAACGTGGCGTCCCGGGGGCACGGCTTCACGGGCCTGCTCAAGGGCGAGCGCTTCCGGCGCCTGCTGGAGGACACGCTGCCGGTGTCCACCTTCGAGGACCTGCCGCACCCGCTGCTGCTCACCGCGGCCAACCTCACCCACGGCTCGCACCAGGTGTTCACCACCGGGGAGCTGGCCCCGCGCGTCCACGCCACCTGCGCGTACCCGGGCCTCTTCCGCGCGGTGCCGCTGGACGGCCAGCTGTTCTGGGACGGCGGGCTCGTGGACAAGGCGCCCGCGCTGTCGCTGCAGGAGAGCGCCATTGGCAAGGACCTGGACGCCATCCTCGTGCACTTCCTGCCCAGCCGGACGGGCAAGGTGGTGGGCGGCCCCATGGCCTATCCGCAAGGCCTGGCCGCCGGATCCGCCGCGCTCCGGCGAGACCACTTCCGCCTCCAGCTCACCGTGCTCCAGACGCGCAACGTGCCCGTCTATGTCGTCGTCTCCAACCTGCCGCCGGTGACACCCTCCACGCTGGAGCGCGGCTTCGACGCGCTGGATCAGGCCCGGCTGTCCGCGGAGCGCGCCCTGGCCCGGCCCCCGGTCCCCTTCGAGGGAACCACCTGAGCGCCTTCGCACGCCCGCCCGGTTCAATGAGGGCCGAATAAACCACCAGGATAGAAATAACAGAATAGTCAGATTTGAATGACAGACCGGCGTGGCATGGTGGGGATGCTGTCCATCCCGGAGGAAGTCCATGCTGAAGTCGACGCTGTCCCAGCGCCCCCTGCGCGGCGCGGTCATGGCTGTGTCCCTGCTGGCGTTGGCCCCCGCTGCTGGCGCCGCCCCCTCGCTGGCGCCGCGCGCGCTGATGGCGAAGCCCACGGGGCGGGAGCTGCCCGCGGGCACGTTCGTGGAGCGGCTGGTGGTGAAGTTCCACGAGGGCAGCCACGTGCGCCTGCGCGACAACGCGCTGCGCGCCCTGTCCTCCGAGCGCAGCGCGGGCGAGCGTGAGCTGCTGTCCGGCCTGCGCCTGGACTCCGCGCGCGTGGACGCGGACCTGGCGGAGGTGGTGGCGCTGTTGGAGCGCGCGCCGCGCATCGGTGTGCTGGAGCGGGTGTTCCAGGCGGAAGAGGCCGCGCTGGACGCGAGCAAGCTGTCCGGTGAGAAGACGAGCGGCGAGCAGCTGGCGGACCTGAACCTGTACTTCGAAGTACCGCTCTTGCCCGGCACCACCGCGGACACCGTGGCGGACCTGGTGGCGGCGCTCAACCGCGTCGGAAGCGTGGAGACGGCCTACGCGGCGACGCCCCCGGAGCCGGCGATGGTGAACTTCGCCATGGAGGCGGGGCTGCGCACGCTGCTGTCCGCGGCGGACCTGCCGCCCACCACGCCGCTGTACCAGGCCAACCAGGGCTATCTCAACGCGGCGCCCTCCGGCATCAACGCGACCTACGCGTGGACGCAGACGGGCGGCCGGGGCACCAACGTGAAGATCGTGGACATCGAGGGTGGCTGGCGCACCACGCACGAGGACTTCCCCACGTTCTTCCGCGTGGGCGGCACGCAGTACAACGACCTGGGCTGGCGCAACCACGGCACCGCGGTGCTCGGTGAAATCGTCGGCGCGAACAACGCTTACGGCGTGACGGGCATCGCCAGCGCGGCGTCGCCGGGCGTGGAGGCCATTGGCGCGCAGAGCAGCGCGAGCGCCATCACCAACGCGGCTGCGGCGGTGGGCGCGGGCGGCGTCATCCTGATTGAGCTGCACGCGGGCGGCCCCGCGGACGGCACGGCCTGCACGTGCAACACGTCCCAGTGCAACTACATCGCGATGGAGTACTGGCAGGACAACTACGACGCCATCCGCACCGCCACCGCCAACGGCGTCGTCGTGGTGGAGGCGGCGGGCAACGGCAGCGCGAACCTGGACGCGGCGGCCTACGGCGGCCGGTTCAACCCGGCCACGCGTGACTCGGGCGCCATCCTGGTGGGCGCAAGCACCGCCACCACGCGCGTGCCCATGTGCTGGACCAACTTCGGTCAGCGCGTGAACGTGCACGCCTGGGGTGAGCAGGTCGTCACCACCGGCTACGGCGACCGCTTCGGCAGCGCCTACGGCGAGGACCAGTACTACACGTCCACCTTCAGCGGCACCTCCAGCGCGTCGCCCATCGTCGTGGGCGCCGCCGTCAGCGCCCAGGGCGTGGCGAAGGCCAACGGCCGGCTGCTGACGTCCGCGCAGATGCGCGGCCTGTTCGTCAACAACGGCACGGCGCAGGCCAACGACACCCGGAAGATTGGCCCGCTGCCGGACCTGCAGAAGGCCCTGCCCAAGGTCATCTCCGGCAACTTCTAAAGCTGACAAAGGCCGCCGACCTCCACGTGCGGCCACGCGGCCCTCCGTGCCCTTCGGGGTGCGGAGGGCCGTTGTCTTTCCAGCCGTCAGCGCCCGCTGTAGCGGCGGTGGTCCACCATCAGGCAGCGGTCCTGCACCACGCGGATGCCGGCGGCGGCCAGCTTCTTCGCCGCGGCGTCGTTGCGGATGCCGGACTGGAACCACACCGCCTTGGGCTTCTTCGCGATGATGTCGTCCACGTGCTGGTCGATGTCACCGGGCCTGCGGAACACGTCCACCAGGTCGATGTCGCCCGGGATGTCCGTAAGCTTCCGGTACACCGGCTTGCCCAGGATCACCTTCGCGTCCGGGTAGTAGACGGGCACCGGCACCACGTCCACGCCCGCCTTCGCCAGGTACTCCGGCACGTAGTACGCGGGCTGGGCGGAGTGGTCCTCCGTCTTGATGCCCAGCACCGCCACGCGCATGGATTCCTGCACCACGCGCTTCACACCCGCGTCATCCTCGATGAGGTACTCGTCGTGGCTCATGGCCCTTCCTCCTGGAGCTCTTCCGCCTGGGACTCGGTGGTGAGCGTCAACGTGCCGCCCGCCCCCACCGCCTTCACCTTCAGCAGGCGGCGCACCGGGATGAACCGGGCCCACGTCACCACCTGCTCGCCTTCACACGTCACGCCCTTCGAAAGCGCGGGCGAACCGGCCTCCGCCCACGCGGCCTTCAGCTCCGCCGGGGCATTGGGAGGCAGCGCGTCCAGGCACTTCAGCGTCAGCACCACCGCGTCGCCGAACGTCGTGAGCCGGGTGCCCTCCACCGTGCGCTCCAGCAGGAAGGCCCGCTCCTCGCCATTCACGTCCACGGAGTCCACCGCCCAGGTGCGCTGCCCCTCCACCAGGTTGCGTTGGAGCAGCCCCGCGTACTTCGCCTCCCACTCGCGGCGCGTGCGGATCTCCAGCGCTTCCGGGTTGAAGAAGCGCTCCACCTCCGGCACACCGGTGCCTTCGGGCGCCACCTGCCGCAGCGCCTCCTGCGCGGCCTCCGGGCCCACCAGCTTCACGAAGGTGCCGTCCGCCGCCAGCTGCATGCGCAGCGTGAAGCGCTCCAGCACGGCGCCGGACACGGACGGCACGTCGTGCCCGTCATGCACCTGGCGCGGGGTGCGCATGGATTGGGCCACGCGCCAGCCGCCGTCGGAGGGGGTGAAGCGCGTCTCGGTGGTGAAGGCCGCCTCGTCGCGCACTTCCGGCCGACCCTCGCGCTGGAGGGTGCGGGTGGCGCGCACGGATTCGGTGAGGAGGCGATCCACGGGCGGCTTGAAGTCCAGACGCACCGGCGGCGGCAGCCCCGGCGCGGGGTTGAGCGGCGGATACCGGGACGTGCACCCGGCGGCCAGCGACAGCAGCAGACAGCTCCACAAGAGGCCCGTACGCATGCGCTCGCGAACGCTGGCAGAAAGCCAGGGCGCCCGCGAGCGTCTTGCAACGTCCTTGCGTGAAGTGTCAGCGCGTGGGCGACACTAGGGGTGGCGCGTCTCGCCCTCGGAGGCACCCTCGATGCGGTCGCGGCCGATGTTGCGCCGGTCGCGGTCCACGCCATCGTCGTCCTTCAGGCCGTTCATCGCGAAGCGGCGCTCGGCCTCCGCCAGGTCGCGCAGCACGTGGTCGCGCAACATGTACTCCTCCTGCGGCAGGGACTTGAGGATGTTGATGATGTCGACCGGGGCCTCGCTGTCCGCGGCGGCCTCGACGAGTTCCTCGCGCGTCGCCGGGTACTCCACCCCATCCAGATGCGGGGTGATGGAGCGCGCGGGATCCTCAGCCTTTCCGTAAGCCATCGTGCCTTCCACCTTTCTTGCGCCCGGAGCGTCCATGCCCCAGGCGACCATCCATGCCTCAACGTGGGGATGACGCCCGCCCCGGGCCACCCTGCCGCCCGACACCTCCTACGACGCCGGGCAAGCGGGGGACCGGCCGTCTTGTCCGCGCCCGCTTCGGAGTAGAGTCCCCCCGCGCCAACGCCCGCCGGAGTGTCCTCCCTGATGTCCGCAGCCTCCCTGCTCGCCGCCTGGCTCACGCTCGCCAGCCCCCCCGCCGAACCGACGTCCCCTGCCCCCGCCACGGTCGCCAACACGGCCCCGCGCGACGTCTACGCGCTGGACGACGCCGCCTTCATGGCCCAGGCCCGCCGAGACCTGGAGACGCTTCGCCAGGGAACCGAGGGGCTGCGCCGGCTCAAGGAGGAGGCCTTCCGCTCCAAGGCGCTGTACCAGCGCGGCAAGGACGTGCCGTACACCCCGGACGAGAAGCAGCTCCTGGTGTCCACCTGGGCCGCCTTCTTCGACTGCTTCATCTCCACGGAGGTGGTGCGTCAGCGGTACTGGGACTTCCTCAAGGTGCCCGCCCTCACCCAGCCGAAGAAGCACGCCTGGGGCTTCCTCCTCACCCACGCCGCGCTCGCGTCGGAGCTGGCGCAGGGGATGGCCTTCGCGGACCTCACCGGAGGCCAGGCGCAGCTGGAGGTGTTGCTGAACGAGCCCGGCCCCGAGTACGGCCTGCCCTCGCGCGCCTTCAGCCGCTTCAAGGAGAAGGTCGTCCACGTGGGCACCAGCACGCAGCTCTTCACGGGCGACGGCTACCGCGCCACGCTGCACCCGGTGCTGGCGAAGGCCGGCGTGCTGAACGAGCCCGGCGTCCCCGCGCTCTTCCAGACCATGCGGCAGGACAGCAAGGCGGCCCGCTCACGCCTCTTGAAGCGCGGCCCAGTGCTCTTCGCCAAGGCCGCCGCGGACCTCACCCAGGACACCACCGCGAGGGCGGTGTTCCCGGTGCAGAAGACCGTGGCGGAGTGGATGGGCGACACGCGCGTGCACCGCTCCGGCAAGCCGCTCATCTCCCGGGAGCAGGTGCTGTCGCTGCTGCCGCGCATGGCCCCGGGCGACGTGATGGTCGCGAGGCAGAACTGGTTCCTGTCCAACATCGGGCTGCCGGGCTTCTGGCCGCACGCGGAGCTGTACGTGGGCACCGCGCAGGAGCTCTCACAGACGTTCGACGCGGATCCGGAGGTGAAGACCTGGGTGGCCACCCTGCCCGGCCGCCCGGAGACGTTCACCGCACACCTGGCGAAGGCCCTCCCCGCCAAGTGGGCCGAGTACACCGGCAAGGACGCGCACGGGGATCCGTTGCGCATCATCGAGTCCATCAGCGAGGGCGTGAGCTTCACCGGCGTGGAGCACGGCATGCACGTGGACTACCTGGGCGTGCTGCGGCCCCGGCTGTCCCAGGTGGACAAGGCCCGCGCCATCCTGCGCGCCTTCACCTTCCAGGGCCGGCCGTACGACTTCAACTTCGACTTCTTCTCCGACCAGTCGCTGGTGTGCACGGAGCTGGTGTGGAAGTCCTACGCCCCGTCGAAGGACATGAAGGGCCTGGACATCCCCCTGGTGAGCGTCGCGGGTCGCAGGACGCTGCCGGCGAACGAAATCGTGCGCGTGTTCGACGCCGAGTACGGCCAGCCCAACCGGCAGTTCGACTTCGTCGCCTTCCTGGACGGGCGAGAGGGCCCGGGGGACGCCGTCGAAGCGAACGCCGAGTCCTTCCGTTACACCTACCGGCGGATGAAGTGGGACATCGCCCAAGAGTGAGGCTAGAGGCACACACACCATGACGGAAGAGACGGCGAACGCGTTGCTGGCCCTGGCCTCCCCCCTCTACGAGCGGATGATTGCCCAGCAACAGGCGAAGGTGCTCAAGCTGGCGCGCGAGGCGGTGCCCAACATCGGGCCGGAGGAGCTGCGCAACCCGCACGACTTCCCGGAGCTGAAGGAGCACCCGACCTTCGAGTTCGAGGACGGCATCCTGGCGGGACTGATTTCAGCCCAAATGGCCCTGCGTGCGGAAATCAAGGGTCGGCTGCCCGCGACACCGCCGGGAGCCTGATGCTCGGCTGCCTGCTTTTGCCGTGAGGAGCATCCGTGGGTTACTGGTGCGCACCGTGAGCTTTTCCTCTGGTTTCGGCCCTCCGCTGGCGCGTGAGCGGTTGGTGTCTTCCCTCGCCGCGGAACCCCCGCGGCTGGACCTGGCGGCCCTGGCCATCGCGACGTTGGGCCATGAGGACCTGGATGCTCCGGCGTGTCTCAGGACGCTGGATGCGCTCGCCGCGCGGGTGCAGGTGGAGACGGAGCGCCTGCGCGAGAAGGGCGAGGCCCTGGCCCCCCTGCGCGCCCTGCGCCACGTGCTCGCGGACATCGAAGGCTTCCGGGGCAACGAGGACGACTACCACTCCCCGGACAACAGCTTCCTGGACCGGGTGCTGGAGCGGAAGGTGGGGCTGCCGATAACCCTGTCCGTGCTCTATCTGGAGGTGGCACGCCGCGCGGGCATCTCGCTGTACGGCGTCCCCTTCCCCGGCCACTTCCTGGTGGCGTGCGACGCGGGCGACCACAAGCTGGTGATGGACCCCTTCCACCACGGCGACATCCTCACGGAGCACGGCTGCGAGGAGCTGCTCAAGCGCGTGGCGCCGCAGCTCAAGTTCGACCGGGCCATGCTCGCGCCCGCGCCGGTGGAGCTCATCGCGTACCGCATGCTGTCCAACCTGCGCCGCGTGTACCTGGGGCGTGACGACAGCCAGCAGGGGCTGGCGGTGGTGGACCTGCTGCTGCTGTTGGCCCCGGACCACCCGGGTGAACTGCGCACCCGCGCGTCGCTGCTCTCCACGCTGGGCGCCTTCCGCGCGGCGCTCAAGGACGTGGAGCGCTGCCTGGAGCTGTCCCCGGACGCGCCGGACCGCGAGCGCCTGGAGCTGTCCGCCCGGGAGCTGCGCGAGCGCGCCGAACTGCTCAACTGAAGAAAGGGAATCCGTCGCATGTCGTCCACGCCCGAGTCGCCCAAGTCTCAAGTGAAGCCCTGGCCGCGTCTGCGCCGGGGACTGGAGCACGACTTCACGGTGGTGAAGGTGCGCGAGGACGTGGTGATGGATCCGCGCACGAACCGGGAACACCCCCGCGTGCACATGGAGTGCGCGGACTGGGTGACCGTCGTCGCGGTGACGAAGCAGGATGAACTGGTGATGGTGCGCCAGTTCCGCTGCGGCATCGAGGCGGCGACGCTGGAGGCACCCGGCGGCGTCATCGACCCGGGCGAGGACCCGGCCACGGCCGCCGCGCGCGAGCTGGAAGAGGAGACGGGCTACCGCGCTGGCAGACTGGAGCCGCTGGGCGTCGTGCACCCCAACCCGGCCTTCCAGACCAACCGCTGCCACACGTACCTGGCGCTGGACTGCGAGCGCGTGAGCGATGGGGACCTGGATGACGGCGAGGACATCGCCGTGGAGCTGTACCCGCGCGCGGACCTGCCCCGGCTCATCCTGGAAGGCCACATCACGCACTCGCTGGCGGTGGTGGCCTTCTTCCTGGAGCGGCTGCGCGCGGAAGCGAAGCGCTAGGCCTGCTCGCGCTCCCAGGTGCCGGAGCGTCCGCCGGACTTGTGGTCCAGCTGCACCGCTTCGATGACCATGCCGCGGTCCACGCTCTTGCACATGTCATAGACGGTGAGCGCCGCCGCGCACGCGGCCGTGAGCGCCTCCATCTCCACGCCCGTGCGGTCCACCGTCTTCACCCGCACGCGGACCTCCAGCCCTTCGTCCACGGGCGTGAGCGTCACGTCCACGCCCGCGAGCGCGATGGGATGGCACAGGGGCACGAAGTCCGGGGTGCGCTTGGCGGCCATGATGCCGGCGAGCCGCGCCGCCGCGAGCACATCCCCCTTCTCCACCTGCCCCGCGAGGATGCGCTCACGCGTCGCGGGCAGCATGCGCAGGCGCGCGGTGGCCACCGCCACGCGGTCCGTCTTCGGCTTGTCGCCGACGTCCACCATCTTCACCGGCCGGCCCCCTTCGCCACCGCGGCGAGCAGGTCGTCCGCCACGTCGTCCGGGTCTTCCAACCCCACGGACACGCGGATGAGGCTGTCGCGGATGCCCGCCTGGGCGCGCTCCTCGGGCGTCATCCGGCGCGCGCTGGCGCTGGCCGCGTGCATCACCAGCGTGCCCACGTCACCCAGCGAAGGGCCGGGCTTCGCCACGCGAAGCGCCTCCAGGAACCGGTCCCCTTCCTTCTGCCCCGCGCCCTTGATCTCGAACGCCACCATGGGCCCGAAGCCACCCTCCAGCACCCGCGCCGCCACCGCGTGGTCCGGGTGGGAAGAGAGGCCCGGGTAGATGACCCGCTCCAGCAGCGGCGAATCCGAAAGCCGCTTCGCCACGTGGGCGGCGTGTTCGTTGTGGGCCTTCATGCGGACGGGCAGCGTGCGCAGGCCGCGCAGCGTGAGCCACGCCTCGAAGGGGCCCAGCACGTCGCCGGACAGGATGCGCGCCGACCGCAGCGGGTCGATGCGCGCCTTGGAACCACTCACCGTGCCCCCCAGCGCGTCGCTGTGGCCGTTGAGCCACTTGCTGGTGGACTGCACCGCGTAGTCCGCGCCCAGCTCCAGCGCGCGCTGGCCGAAGGGCGACGGGAACGTCGCGTCCACCGCGAACACCGCGCCCGCGTCCTTGCAGGCCTGCGCGAGCGCGCGGATGTCCGGCACGCGCAGGAGCGGGTTGGAGATGCTCTCCGCCAACACCAGGCGCGGGCGCCACTCGCGGATGCGCGCGGGCGCTTCCGGAGACGTCTGGTCGAGCGGGCGCAGCTCCACGCCCCAGCGGGCGCACAGGTTCTTGTAGAGCGCCCGCGTGACGCCGTAGCCATCCGTGGGCATCACCAGCACGTCGCCAGCCTTCCACGGCTGCGCGTCGAAGAGCGAGCGCAGCGCGGCCATGCCACTGGCGTAGGCGACGCAGGCCTCCGCGCCTTCCAATGCCGCCACCGCCTCCTCCAGCAGCGCCGCGTTGGGCGCGCTGATGCGGGCGTAGGCGTAGTCCTTTCCGTCCAGCGCGTCGGACAGGTCGTCGCTGCTGTCGAACCAGTTCACCGCCGCCGGGAAGATGGGCGGCATGACGGGCACGGCCTTGCTCCCGGTGAGCCGGGAGCCCGCGTGCACCGCCACCGTTTTCTGTTTCGTGCTCATGCGCGTGTCGTCTCGCTCAGGACGGAAAGGAAGGGAGGACGGGCTACTCGCCGTGCTCGATGAGCCAGCGCTCCGCGTCGATGGCGGCCATGCAGCCCGTGCCCGCCGCGGTGATGGCCTGGCGGTAGTAGCTGTCCTGCACGTCGCCGCAGGCGAAGACGCCTTCGATGTTGGTGCGCGTGGTGCCCGGAATCGTCTTCAGGTAGCCGCCCTGGTGCGTCTCCAGGATGCCCTGGAACAGCTCCGTGTTCGGCGTGTGCCCGATAGCGACGAACAGGCCGTGCGCGTTCACCAACTGGCTGTCGCCCGTCTTGAGGTTGCGAACGACGGCGCCCGTCATGCCCTTGCCGTCGCCCACCACCTCCTCCACGGCGGAGTTCCACAGGAAGGAGATCTTCGGGTTGTTGAGCGCGCGCTCCTGCATCACCTTGGACGCGCGCAGCGAGTCGCGGCGGTGGACGAGGGTGACGTGGTTGACGATCTTCGCCAGGTACGTGGCCTCTTCCATGGCCGTGTCGCCGCCGCCCACCACCAGCACGTCCTGCTTCTTGAAGAAGGCGCCGTCACAGGTGGCGCACGCGGACACGCCGCGGTTCTTGTAGGTGTCCTCGCCCTTGA
This sequence comes from Corallococcus sp. AB032C, assembly GCF_003668935.1. Lineage (NCBI taxonomy): Bacteria > Pseudomonadati > Myxococcota > Myxococcia > Myxococcales > Myxococcaceae > Corallococcus > Corallococcus sp. AB032C. The sequence continues at coordinate 19,591 of NZ_RAWP01000142.1, forward strand.
CGCCCAGCCACTTGGCGGTGGCGCCCGTGGAGACGATGACCGTCTCCGAGCGCACCTGGATGCCGCTCTCGCTCTCCAGCAGGAAGGGCCGCTTGGAGAAGTCCACCTTGGTGACGTTCTCCATGTGGATGACGGTGCCAAAGCGCTCCGCCTGCTTCTGGAAGCGCTCCATCAGCTCCGGACCGGTGATGGCCTCCGGGAAGCCGGGGTAGTTCTCCACGTCGGTGGTGACCATCAGCTGGCCGCCCGGGACGCGCTGCGGGTGCTCCAGCGTGGGGCCGCCGGCGAACACCACGGGCTCCAGGTTGGCGCGCGCCGCGTAGATGGCGGCGGTGTAGCCCGCCGGGCCCGAGCCGATGATGGTGACCTTCTGGATCTTGTCCTGCGACACGTCGCCTCCTGCGCTCATACGTTGACGGGCCCGGACGGTAACAGACACCGCCTTCCTGGCCATGATACGAACCTGGACCCCATGGATGCCGCTGTCCTCAAGAAGGTTGCGCTCTTCGAGGGATTGACCCAGGGCCAGCTCGCCAAGGTCGCCCGGATTGCCCAGTCCCGGACCCACACGGCCGGAGACTTCCTATTCCGCGAAGGTGACACCGGCCAGGACATGTTCATCCTCGCCGACGGCAAGGTGCGCATTTCCAAATCCGTGCCGGGCATCGGGGAAGAGGCGCTGGCCATCCTCGAACCCGGTCAGTATTTCGGGGAGATGGCGGTCATCGAGGATTCGCCCCGCTCCGCGGACGCCATTGCCCACACCTCCTGCACGGTGTGGGTCATCGAGCGCGCGAAGCTGGACCAGCTGATGTTCACGGACAAGGACCTGGCCTACGTCCTCCTGTGGACGTTCGTCCGCACGCTGAGCGAGCGGCTCCGCGAGACGAACGACAAGATCAAGGGCTTCTTCGCCATCTCCCGCTTCTAGCCAGCAGCCCCAGCGCTTCTCGGCTCCTCGCACGCCAGGAGGGCGAGTGGAGCATCGCTGTCCGTCCCGCCACCGGGCCTCTTCACGCGCCGCTGGACGGGCCCTGCCCTGGCGTCCCGGAGTGGACCCAGAAGGGCACAGGCCTTGCTCAAGCCCGCCGTCGCGTGGACGGAGGCGGGATGGAACAGGGTGGAGAGGCGTGGGCGGAGTCGGGCGAAGGGGAAGCCACGGGTGGCAGGTCGGTGAGGGCGCGAGGCGCGGGCCTGGGGGATGCGCGCGAGCGACTCTTCCGGCTAGGCGCGGAGGCCCTCACCGACCTGGAGTTGTTGGGACTCCTGTGGGCGGAGGGGCTGGGGGACGCGGCGGACGGAGTGGCGAGGGACGGGCTCAAGGCGCTGGTGCAGGAGGATCCGCGCGTCTTGTGCGCGCGGCGGGGCGTGGGGCCGGCCCGCACGTCCCGGCTCCTGGCGGCGCTGGAGCTGGGACGGCGCGCGCAGCGCTCTCCGGAGAAGCGGCCCCGGCTGCGAAATCCGAAGGAGGTGCACGCGTACCTGGCACCCACGCTGGGCGCGCTCCGGCGCGAGGTGTTCCACGTGCTGTGCTTCAACCCGCGCAACGTGCTGGTGCATGACGCGCGGGTGGCGGAAGGGACGCTGAGCGCGTGCCCGGTGGACCCAAGGGAGGTGTTCGCGGCGGTGCTCTCCTCGCGGTCCACGGCCATCGTGTTCGCGCACAACCACCCTTCCGGAGACCCGGAGCCCAGCGTCCAGGACGTGGGGCTCACGGAGCACCTGGCGCGGGCGGCGGGCATCTTGGGAGTGAAGCTGTTGGACCACGTCGTCGTGGGGGACGGCGCGTTCGTGTCCATGCTGGAGCGGGGCATCCTGCCGGACAGCGAGCGGGAGGGGCGGCGCAAGTGCGTCTCGGGCGGGGGCTGGTGATGGG
>NZ_RAWP01000143.1:0-20760 GCF_003668935.1 Corallococcus sp. AB032C
ACCCAGCACCGTCGCTCCAACGACAGTCCGGCGCCACCCCCGCCCCAGATACATGGAATCCCCTCCGTGTACGGCAGGGTTCGCATGCCATCCCACACCGGCAAATACGGCACGGAAGGTTGCTCGGCCGCCCGCTGCCGGACGGCGCATGTATCGCGTGGGTGGGGTTCACGACGCCGTGGATGGGCGACGCGAGCACCCACGAAGGTCCTCGCGTTACCCACGCAGGCGCAAGGCCAGACACTACCGCCAGAAGCCGATGGAGACGCCCCAGTTGGAGTAGCGGCTCGCCAGGTCGAACGACGCGGTGATGGACCAGTCCTCCCAGTAGCGCAGCACGAACAGCTCGAAGCCACCGGTGAGGTGCGGCCGGGGGTTCCGGTCCCGGAAGGGGGACGGCTCCAGCCACGTGCCCGCGCGCAGGCGCAACAGGCCCGGGAAGGTGTCCCATTCAGCGCCCAGGCGCGGCTGGAAGGTCGGGGTTTCGCCCACGGGCTGTGGCTCCGTGGTGATGGCGAGCGAGCGCGACGCCACCGCGTTGCTCACGCTGGAGATGAGGTCCACCTGCGCGGTGATGAGCCACCGGCCGGCCAGCGCGTCGCGAGGCTCCTCCTCCGGCACCGGCAGCGCGTCCCCGTCCACCTGGAGCTGCCGGCGGGCAGCGGGGGACAGCCGGTTGTAGCGGTGCGCGCCCTCGCCCAGCCGCCAGCTGGCGCCCAGGGACAGCACCGCGGGTGACACCACCGCCGCGTAGACCTGGCGGCCCGCGATGAAGGGACTCTGGCCGTCGTCGCGGCGCCAGCCCGCCACCACCTCCGGACGCACCGCCACGCCAATGCGGTAGGAGCGCCCGTGCGGACGGAAGAGCATGTCCACCGCCACGCCGGTGTCGCCGTAGCGCCAGGACTGGTCGCCCATCTCGCTGAAGCTGGCCTGCGCGGAGAAGATGCCCAGGGACAGGATGAAGTCGTCCTGGCCAAAGGCGATGGAGCCCGCTAGCGTGGACTGGGTGAGGGAGACGCGCAGCTTCTCGCCCTCGCCCCGGCAGCCCAGGGTGAGGCAGTAGCCCGTGCGGCTGTTGCGCCACAGGAAGCCGATGCCGAAGCGCTTGTATTGCAACATCAGCGCGCCCAGCAGCTGACGGCTGTCCACGGTTTCGTCGGCCAGACCGTCGTTGTCCACGTCCCGGCGCTTGGTGCCGGTGAAGGGCAGGTCCAGCCAGGACAGGGTGACGCCCAGGTCCCAGTCGCGCTCCAGCGACGCGCTGCGCTGGGCCAGGGCGGCCAGGTTGCTGGACACGCCCGCGGCGCCCTCGGCGATGCCCACGTAGGCGCCGCCCAGGCCCACCACGCGCGCCGACCCCAGCAGCGCGCCGGAGTTGAAGTACAGACGTTCCGGACGGGGCTCCGTGGGAGCGTCGTCCTGGGCCAGGGCCGGGAGCGCGGCGAGTGACACCGCGCACGCCAGGGCCGCCAGGGTGCTACGCACGCCGTGAATCACCGGACAGCGGCCCCTTCGCTGAAGAGGCGGTCCGCCTCCGCCGCCAGGGCGGAGTCGCGGGACGTGAGGCCGCCCGCGTCGTGCGTCACCAGCGCCAGCGTCACCTTGCACCACCGGATGTCGATGTCCGGGTGGTGGTCCGCGGCCTCCGCGGCCTTCGCCACGCGCTCCACGAAGGCGATGCCCTCCAGGAACGAGGGCGCTTCGTAGGTGCGGCGGATCATCCCGCCCTCGTGCTTCCAGGCGGGGTGCTGGGCGAGGAAGGTCTGGAGCGCATCCGGGGTGAGCAACGTGCGGTCGTAGGCCATGGCGGCCGTTCTACCCGCTCCCTTGCCCGATGGAAGCCCCGGCGCGTTCAATGCGCCGGGCTCCTTTGTCTCATTTCACGCGCGCGAAACCGCCTGCTTCCACTTTTCCAGGTGGCGCGCGCGCACCTCCGGCTTCATCTTCGGCTTGAAGGTCCGGTCCGCCTTCCACGCGCGGCGGATGGCGTCCGGGCTGGTCCACACGCCCGCGCCCAGGCCGCCCAGGAAGGCCGCGCCCAGGGCCGTGGTCTCGAGATTTCGCGGGCGGACCACCGGCACGCCCAAGAGGTCCGCCTGGTACTGCATGAGCAGGTTGTTGGCCGCGGCGCCGCCGTCCGCCTTGAAGACGGGGATGTCCCGCCCGCTGTCGCGGCGCATGGCCTCCGCCAGGTCGTGGATTTGAAGGGCCACGCCCTCCAGCGTCGCGCGCGCCAGGTGCGCCACGGTGGTGGAGCGGTCGATGCCGGCGAACAGGCCGCGCGCCTCCGGACGCCAGTGCGGCGCGCCCAGGCCCGCGAGCGCCGGGACGAAGACGACGTCGCCGGAGTCCTTCACGCTGGCGGCCAGCGCCTCCACGTCCGGGGCCTTCTTGATGACCTTGAGGCCGTCGCGCAGCCACTGCACGGCGGCGCCCGCGATGAAGGAGCTGCCCTCCAGCGCGTAGTGCGTGGTGTTGCCCAGCTGCCACGCCACGGTGGTGAGCAGCCCCGCGGTGGAGCGCACCGGCTGGGTGCCGGTGTTCATGAGCAGGAAGGCGCCGGTGCCGTAGGTGCACTTGGATTCGCCGGGCTCGAAGCACGCCTGCCCGAAGAGGGCCGCCTGCTGGTCTCCCGCCATGCCCGCGACGAGGATGCCGTCCGGCAGGCTGCGCATGCCGCGCGTGGTGCCGTACACCTCCGCGTTGCCTCGGATCTCCGGCAGGCACGCGCGCGGCACGCCCAGGAGCGAGCACAGCTCGTCATCCCAGTTGAGCGTGCGCAGGTCCATGAGCAGCGTGCGGCTGGCGTTGGACACGTCCGTGACGTGCGCGACGCCGCCGGTGAGCTTGTGCACGAGCCACGAGTCGATGGTGCCGAAGCACACGTCGCCGCGCTCGGCGCGCTTCTTGGCGCCCTTGAGGTGCTGGAAGAGCCAGGTGAGCTTGGTGCCGGAGAAGTAGGGGTCCAGCACCAGTCCGGTGACTTCCCGCACGCGGGGCTCGACACCCTGGGCCTTGAGCTTCTGACAGATGTCCGCGGTGCGGCGGTCCTGCCAGACGATGGCGCGGGCCAGGGGCTCGGAGGTCTCGCGGTCCCACAGGCCCGTGGTCTCCCGCTGGTTGGTGATGCCCACCACGGCGATGTCGCGGCCGGTGAGGCCGGCGTCCTTGAGCGCGCGGGCGATGCACCACTCGCTGGTGTTCCAGATGTCGATCAGGTCGTGCTCCACCCACGACGGCTTGGGGAAGTGCTGGGGCAGCTCCTTGTAGGAGCGGCCCACCACCTGCAACCGGGTATCGAGGATGGAGACGTGGGTCCCCGTGGTGCCCTGGTCCAGCGCCAGGACGTATTTCGCCTTCGCCATGCGTGCGGAGCCTCTTTCGTCGGCCAGTGGCCGGACACGGAAGGGGACCCTACTCCAAGAGAAGGCGCCGCACCGACGGAGCGTGCGAGGTGTCAGGCACCGGGAGATGTCCGCGGAACGCTCCCGTGCCTGCGTGGGGGGCCATGGCGGCGCGCCTTGCCGGGGGAAGTCCACGGTACTTCCCGGCGCTGCCGTGCACGGCGGCCCGCTTTCAGTAACCCGTGGCCCTCGAGCGGTTGTTGAAGTAGCGGCGCAGGCCGTAGGCGCCCAGGCCCGCGAGAATCATCCGACCCAGCGAGCCGCCCGCGCCGGAGGACCTGCGTCCCCGGTATCCATAGCCGATGGGACGGCGACCATAGGCGCTGCGTCCGCGGTTCCAGCCACTGCCCCTGAAGACGCTCCGTTGTGACGCGCCCAGCGCGCCCAGCAGCTTGGATAGCAATGCCATGGTGTCACTCCGTGGTGAGGGATACGGGGCCCGAGCGGCCTCGACGGGGGTCGGACCCGTGAAGGACGCGTGTGCGTTGAAAGGTGGGTCTCACGCCGTGTGACGACACCCCGTGTCGAACGGGGTCCGTGAAGGCCCGTGTCCCGGGCCGGAGGGCAGGCGGGCGGGTTGGGGGACAGCCGTGGCGGGTACGGGAGCGCGGCGGATCCGGATGCATGTCATTGGACGAAGGGGGCACTGCCTGCCTGGTCCACGAACGGAAGCCTCGGCCGGGTGAGGCGTGGCCCACCCGGTTCCCTGCCCTGGGGGGGCGTCTCCAGATTGCGGTCCAAGGGGGCGCACCTCCGGCGCCCCGGCCTCAATCACAGTCAACGCGCTGGATGCGCAGGACACACGAGATGCTCGGACTGAAGAAGACCGTCGGGATGTCGGTGCCGGCGAAGGAGTAGTCCGGCGGTAGGCAGGAACCAACACGCGTGGGGGTCCGTCATCCCTGTGGGACGGACCCCCATGTTCTTTCAGGCGCGAGGGATGAGTCCCTGGTCGCGCAGGAAGGTCACGGTGCGGGCCACGCCATCCGCGAGCGGGGTGGGGCGGAAGGCCAGCTCCCGCTGTGCCTTGGCCGCGTTCACACGGGCCTCCCAGCGCATGAAGGACAGCTGTCCGGGAGCGACGAGCGGCGTGAAGGGAAACACGCGCGCGAGCGGCGCGGACACGCGGGCCAGAGCCTCCATCAGGAAGACGGGCGCGACGGCGGGCGGCTTGCCGGCCCCGGCGGCCTGGTGGATGGCGAGCGCGAGGTCCGCGTTGCTCGCGTACTGGTCGGAGACGAGGTAGCGCTCGCCGTTGACGCCGCGCTCGGCGGCGGCGAGGTGCACGTCGGTGCAGCCGTCCACGTGGACCACGGACATGCCGCCCGGCGGGAGCAGCGGAGCCTTCTTGTTGAGCAACTGGATGAAGAAGGAGTTGAGGCCCACGTGCACCGGGCTGGGACCGTAGACGGCGGCCGGGTTGACGAAGACGACGTCCAGCCCCTGCTGGCGGATGGCCTCCACGGCGCGCTCGGCGTCCTGCTTGGAGCGCTCGTAGACGGTGGGCTTGGGGTGCGGGTCGATGTGGGCTTCGGTCAGCTCGCCGCCCCGGGGCGCGGCGAAGACGTCCATGGTGGACGTGTAGACCACGCGGCGCACCTTCGCGGCATGAGCGGCGGACAGGACGTTCACGCTGCCCTGACGGTTCACGCGGTCGAAGATGGAGTCGTCCCGATGCCACTGCTCCGGCATGCCCGCTGCGTGGAAGACGAGCTCCACGTCATGCAACGCGGCGGGCAGGGTGCCCGGCGACGTGACGTCACCCGGGACGAGCTGCACGGAAGCGGGGAGCAGCTTCGCGGCGCGGGCCAGGTCCCGCACGAGCGCGCGGACGGAGGCGCCCTGCTTCACGAGCCGATGGGCGATGGCGTTGCCGATGAGGCCGGTGGCCCCGGTGACGAGGACGTTCATGGGGCCGGCAATCTAAGCCTCCTGGCCTCCAAGCTGTACACCGTCGGTCCGACACGGCTCCAACCGCTCAGCCTGTCGAACAGGTCCCCGCGGCTCGAATGGGGTGGCCGCTCCCCGGCCGCGGTCCTCCAAAACCTGTCGGTCAGTCGGACAGGTTTCGCGGCGGCCCGGCCGGAGCGGCCGCTCCCGAGCGCAGTGGCTCCAACCTGTCGGACAGGTTTCCCTGCGGCCTGGCTGGAGCGACCCCCTTGCTGCGGTGGTCCCGACTTGTCGGACAGTCGGACAGGTTTGGGCGGTGCGTCGCTGCCGGGGCGACTCACTGGGGTCTCTCCCTCTCATTCAGGCAGAGAAGTTCATGCCCGAACGGGTGGCCGGGCTTCCGTGCATCCTGGAGCCTGGAACTCGCGGCCGTGAGAGCTGCTCGCGTCAGCGGTGCCGTGCGCCGCGGGGCTCGGGGCGGGAGCGCAGCCCATCGAAGAACATCCCGGTGAGGCGGTGGACGCGCTTGGGGCCCGAGGCGTCCTCCGCGGCGGCGAGGGAGATGGCCATCGCCATGCACACCACGTCATCCAGGAGGATGTCGCTTCGCACCTCGCCCGCGTGCTGGGCGGCCTTCAGCAGGCGTTCGCCCTCGGCCGTCGTCGCGTGGCAGCCCTCGGTGTGGTTCTTGAGGACGATGCCCAGGGACACCGCGAGCCCCTTGTACATGCCCGCCAGGTGCACGAGCTCCTCCAGGAAGACGCGCAGCGCTTCGAGCGCGGGCAGTGACTCCGCGCGCTCGCGGCTCTCCTTCGCGAGCAGCAGGAGCCGCTCGTCGCACGCCGCGGCGAGCAGCGCCTCCCGCGACTCGAAGTGACGGTAGAGCGTGCCGATGCCGACCTCCGCCCGCTTCGCCACGTCGTTGAGCGACGCGTCCGCGCCGCGCTGCCGTCGTGCAGCAGCACGATGACCTTGCTCTGCTCGTGCACCAGTTCGCCGCTTTCCAACTGGTACTGACCGTTGGCGTCGTACACGGTCAGCCCGTCCTGGAAGCGGGGCGTGACGACCGTGTCCACGAAGGCCTGGAGCTCGGCCTCGCTGACGGGCTCGTTGCCCACCCGGTTCCGGCCGAAGTACAGGTCCGTCTGGTACTGCGGATCGCCCACCTTGCAGTGCAGGCCGTCATCGTCGTGCCCGCCACACGCGGTGGCACCCATCCCGACCTGGAAAATGCATCGCGGGTCACTCCGGGAAAGTGGGGAGGGGAGCATGACCGGCTGTTTCCATGCGTGGTAGAGCGACTCCGGTACGACTCGGAGGAGTGCGCCATGACAGGAGCCATCAGCCTGGAAGCGCTGGCGGAGTACATCCAGGACGCGTTCAAGGACGTGCACATGGACACGTCCACGCCGGACCTCTTCTTCTTCGCGGGGGACGAGCGGAAGCACCCCTTCGCGACCATCGTCACCCGGGACACCGAGTTCGACCATCACTCGGAGCTGGACCGCGACGACGTGTTCCGGCTGAACCTGGGCTTGAGCAAGGAGAGCTTCCAGAAGCTGTTCCCGGTGCTCGACCCGCGCGTGGACTACACGGATCTGGACGTACTCCTGCCACACCCGGCCTATTCGCGGATGTTCTGGCTGAGTGTGCTCAACCCCAGCCACGAAACGCTCCGGCTGCTGCGCCCGTACCTGAAGGAAGCCCACGCCATCCAGGTGAATCGGGCCGCCCGGGGCTGAGTCACGGCGTGCGGCTGCGCACGGTCTCATCGCTCCGGGGCACGTCCGCGTAGCCCGTCATCTCCAGGTATCCGCGTCCCTGCACGGGCTGGCCCTCGCGCGTGCCGTCCACGGTCACCGCGCCCTCCCAGTAGCGCACCAGCACCGGCAGCTCCTGGTCCGGCAACTTCGGCGTCACCGTCAGCTCCAGCGATACCTTGGGGACCTGGACGCGCCAACCCGCCGGGTACTCGCCACCGCGCGGGCTCTTCCAGGTGCCTCGCGGCTCCAGCTTCATGTCCTCCGCGGTCAGGTGCACGGCCTCACCCGTCGCGGGGATGTACGTGCCCGCGCTGAAGGCGTCCTTCGAACCGTCCTTCTTGCGCAGCTGGTAGAGCATCAGCTCGCTGCCGTCGGAGAGCTGGAGCGCGAACCAGTCCCAGCCCACCTGGTCGCCGCTCAGCGCGCTGGTGCTCCACTCGCGGTCCATCCAACTCTCGCCCTTCACCTGCACCGTCTGCCCATCCACCGACACCGTGCCCCGCGAAGGCATGCGCGACATCGAGTAGTAGTAGGACGCGTTGCCCCGCTCCGCGCCCTTCTGGCTCAAACCCTTGTCCCCCTGGAGCACCGGCGGCTTGCCCTCGTCCAACGTCAGCTCCAGCGTCACCCCGTCGCCCTGCGCTCGCAGGTGCATGGGCCACGTGCCGCCCGTGCCTTCGCTGCGCACGTCCCAGTCCTGAAGCCAGACGTGGAAGGGCGCACCGTCCGCACCCGCCAGTCCCTGCGCCGCGCGGCTGAAGCGCTCGGTGACGTGGAACTTCCCGGCGCTCACGTCCGTCAGCGTGAAGTGCCCCATGAACACCTGCCGCGTGCCCCAGCTGGACTCCCGCTGCGTCTGCTCCGGCGACAGCGCGCTGCGGAACAGCGTGAACTGGTATCCGAAGGCGCGCCCGTCCTGCGTCTCAAGGTTTCCCGTCCAGTACCACCACTCGGTGCGGAAGTCGGGGTGGGGGCCGTGGTCCTCCGGGAAGTGGAAGGGCCGGGGCTCCATCGCGCGCGCGTAGCCCTCCGTGCCGCCGTCTCCGCCCATCGCGGATGCGACCGTCATTCCGCCTGTGCTCGCGGGCCCGGTGTCCTCCGTGTCCCGCAGCACCACGCCCACCGCCACGCCCAGCGCGGCGAGCACCAACACCACCCCGATGACGAGTCCCCGCCCCATGCCTCACTCCTCCCGCAGCGCCATGGCCGGGTTCGCGCGCGCCATGCGCCACGCCGGGTACAGCCCCGCGAGCGCCGCCGCCACCAATGCCAGCACGAGCGCTTGTCCCACCACGCCCGGCGCCACCACCAGCTGCAACGTCCACCCGAACGAGCGCTGGTTGATGACGTGCACCAGCACGTAGGCCAATGCCAACCCCAGCGGCACGGAGAACAGCCCCGCGAGCAAGCCCAGCAGGCCCGTCTGCAACGACACCATGCCCCACAGTTGTCCCGGCGTGAGCCCTGTCGCGCGCAGCACCGCGAACTCGCGCGCCCGCTCCAACTGCAACGACATCAGCGCGCTCAGCACGCCCACGAACGCGACGCCAATCGCCAGCAAGCGCAGCACCTGCGTGATGGTGAAGGTGCGGTCGAACACCTCCATCGACGCCTGCCGCAGCGCCCGGTTCGCGCGCACGTTCAAGGCCTGCTCACCGCCCGCGCGGTCTCGCACGCGGGCCACCAGTTCGTCCACGTCCTGTCCGGGCGCGGCGAAGAGGGACAGGCCGGACACGCCCCGGTCCTCGTACCAGTGCTCATACGTGGCACGCGGCATCAGCACAGTCCCCACGTCCGAGCCGTAGTCGAAGTACACGCCCGCCACTCGGAAGTCGTGCGGCCCCTTGTCGGTGGCGACTCTCAGCGTGTCGCCTGCGTGAACGCCCCGGTGGAACGCGAAGGGCTCCGACACGATGAGCGCGTCCGGTGACGCGTCCAGTTGTCGCCACACGTCCTCCGCGCGCCCTTCCTTGAAGCGGTACGTCCGCTCGTGGCCCTTCGCGAAGTCCACCGCCAGCAGGTCCGTGTCCACGTCGTTGATGCGCACGTGGATGACGCGGATGGATCCGCTCGCCTCGACGCCGGGCGTGGACCGAAGCTTCTCCGCGAGCCCCGGCACCAGCGACGAATCCCCGCGCCGCGCCACCAGTGACGGCGGCGACACGAACACGTCCGCCTGCAACGCGGACTCCAGCCACGCCGCCACCGTGCCTCGGAAGCTGGACACCATCAGGCCCACGCCCACCGTCGTCGCCACCGCGACCATCAACGCCGCCAGCGCCACCGCCGTGCGCGACAGGCTTGCCGTCACGCCTCGGGCCGCCATGCGTCCCAGTGGACCGAACATCGCGCCCAGCGGCCGCGCCGCCGCCACCGTCAGCTTCTCCGTCACCCAAGGCACCAGCAGCGCGCTGCCTAGCAGCACGCCGAAGAGCCCCGCATACGCCGGCATCAGCGCCTGCGTGGGCCACGCGAGCACCGCCGCCGAGAGGGCCAGGATGATCAACCCCAGCACCGCCAGCCGGGGCGCCCGGTTGCGCGACACGTCCTCCACCGTCGAGCGCCGCAGCGCTGTCACCGGTGCCGCTCGCGCCGCCTCCCACGCGGGGACGAGCGCCGCCAGCACCGTCGCGCCCAGGCCCAGGCTCAGGCCCTTGATGAGCGTGAACGGTTCCAACGACAGACGTCGCACGTTCACCACGAAGTACAGGTCGTTGATGGTGCGGGTGATGAGGCCCACCAGTCCGCTGGCCATCAGGATGCCAAGGAGCAGCCCCGCCGCGGTGCCCACCATGCCCAGGAGCAGGGCTTCACCCAACACCACCGCGAACAGTTCACCGCGCGTCACGCCCACCGCGCGCAGCCGGCCCAGCATCCCGCGCCGCTGCACCACGGAGAACGTCATCGTGTTGTAGATGAGGAACATCCCCACCACGAGCGCCAGCAGCGACAGCGCGGTGAGGTTGGTGCGGAACGCCCGCGTCATCTGCTCCACCGTGCCCGCGCGCCCGGACGTCTGGACCAGCTCCGCGCCCGGCGGCAGCGTGGCCTTCAGCGCCGCGGCCTGCGCCTCTCCGCCCTTCAAGCGCAGGTCCACGCGCGTCAGCCGGCCCTCCTGGCCCAGCACCTCCTGCGCGGTGGAGATGTCCGCGATGAGCAGTGATTCCAGCGCGCGCTCCGTCGTCTCCTGCGAAGGCGTCAGCAGGGCCGATACGCGCAGCTCCCGGCGAAGTCCTGTCACCATCACCGGCAGCGTGTCCCCGGCCTTCACGCCCAGGCTCCGCGCCGTCTTCGCGCCCATCACCACCGTGCCGGGCCGCGTGAGCAGCGTGCCGACGTCTCCCACCGCGCCTCCGCTGGAGAAGTCCCGGAACGGCGCCTCCGCGAACGGATCCAGGCCGAGCAGCGTGAGCGTGCGGTGGTTGCCGCCCTCCACCTGCACGAAGCCCTGCACCACGGGCGCCGCGTCCGGTGCGTCCGGCCGCAGCTTCAGCGCCGTGTAGACGCCCTCCGGCAGACCGGAGGTTCCTCCTGCGATTTGATGCGTGGCGCGACCCGCGACGACGTCGGTGGATTGCTCGAAGGCTCGCAGCGCGCTGCCGCTCGCCAGGTCGATGGACACCACCACCGCCACGCCCATCGCGATGCCCAGGAGCGACAGCGCCGTGAGCCACGGGTGCCCGCCCAGGTGCCGCAGGCTGGAGCGTGCGAGCAGCGCTCTCATGGCGTCCCCCGGCCGCGCGCACCGCCGGGGCGCTCCACCAGGCGTCCGTTCTCCATCGTCAGCACTCGGTCCGCGCGCTCCGCCATCGCGGGCTCGTGCGTGACGATGAGCGCGCACGCATTGCCCTGCCGCGTGAGCCCTTCCAGCAGGTCCAACACCTGGCCGCCCGTCTCCTCGTCCAGGTTGCCGGTGGGCTCGTCCGCCAGCAGCAGCGGCGGGGCGTGGGCCAGGGCTCGCGCCACCGCCACGCGCTGCTGTTCTCCGCCGGAGAGCCGGTCCGGGAAGCTGTTCGCGCGCGTTCCCAATCCCACCCGTTCCAGCAACTCCCGCGCCCGCGCGCTGGCCTCGGCGCTCGAGCGGCCGAGCAGCTCCAGCGGCAGCCGCACGTTCTCCTCCACCGTCAGCGTGGGCAGGAGGTTGAACGCCTGGAAGATGAAGCCGACGCGCTCGCGGCGCAGCAGCGTGCGGTCCCGCTCCGGCATGCGCCCCAGGTCGCGGCCCTCCACCAGGATTTCGCCGTGCGTCGCCTGGTCGATGCCGCTGATGAGGTTGAGCAGCGTGGACTTGCCGGAGCCGCTGCGGCCCAGCAGCACCACGAACTCGCCCCGGTGCAGGGAGAGCGACGTGCCCGAGAGCACCTCGCGCACGGAATCGCCTTCCGCGTAGGACTTGGTGACGCCGCGCAGTTCGACGAGGGGCCGCGAATCGGGAGGAGAAGAAGGCATGCCGGGCATCCGACATAGCCGATGCCCGGCGTCCGGGAGCGTTTCCCCGCCCAACCGGGAGGGATGCCCGCTACTGGACGCCAGCAGCGCCAGGGAGCGCTCAGCCCATGACACCCGGCAGGTTGTCCGGGTTGCTTTTCGTGCGTGCCGACACGTCCCGGTGTTTGATGTCCACCTCTCCTCGACGGAAGCCTTGCCTTCCGCGGGGTAGGGGGGGCCACACATGAATGAAGCCCAGGCCGGGTGGGTGGCGGCGTCCGGCAGTGTGCCCCCGCCGCTGCATGAGCTGCTTCAGCAGCTCCCTGCCTTCTTTGGCCTCTACCGCGGCCCCGGCCACCACATCGAGTTCAGCACCTCCACGCGCCTGCCGCTGCTCGACACGCGAGGTCAGGTGGGCATCCCCCTGCGCGAGGCCTGCCCCCAACTGGAGGGCCCCGGCTGGCACGAGGCCTGGGATCGCGTCTTCGCCACCGGAGAAGCCCTGCACCTGCGCGAGGCATCCGCCCGCGCGTGCCCCGCGGACGAGGAACTCTTCTTCAACCTGTCCCTGCTGCCGCGCCGCGACGCGCAGGGGAAGGTGGAGGGCGTGCTCGCCTTCGCGGTGGACGTGACGGAACTCGTGAGCACCCGCCGCGCCGCGTGGACCACCGCGGCCTGGCGCACCGAACGCCTCCAGGCGATGACCGCCGCGCTCTCCGAAGCGCTCACCCCCGCGCAAGTGGTGGAGGTGGCCGCTCGCGAAGGCGCCCTCGCCATGGGGGCCCTCACCGGCCTGGTGGTGGTGCCAGAAGGGACGACCCTGGACGTCTTCGAGCGCGCCGCCGCGCATGGCTTCGCTCCCGGTGAGCTGGAGGGCTGGCAGCGCTTCGAGGTCTCCGCGACCTGTCCCCTCACGGACGTGACGCGCACCCGCGAGCCCTGCGCGCTGGGCTCGTGGACGGAGTGCATGGCTCGCTACCCGAGGCTCGCGCAGCTGTCTCGTGAGCGGACCCTGTTGGCCTGGGCGTCCGTTCCGCTGGTGAGCGGTGGGCGCGTGTTCGGCGCGCTGGGCCTGGGCTTCGGCGACGCGCGCGACTTCGACGCGCCGGAGCGTGCCTTCCTGCTGACGGTGGGCCGCCTGTGCGCGCAGGCGTTGGACCGCGCGCGTTTGTACGACGAGGAGCGCGCGGCCCGGAGCGTCGCGGAGGCCGCCAGCCGCGCCAAGGACGCGTTCCTCGCCACGGTGTCCCATGAGCTGCGCACGCCGCTCACGTCCATCCTCGGCTGGTCGCAGATGCTGCGGCAGGGCCTGCTGGGTGAGGACAAACGACAGCGCGCGGTGGAGGCCATCGAGCGCAACGCCCGCGCGCAAAGACAGCTCATCGAGGACCTGCTCGACATCAGCCGCATCGCCAACGGCCGTCTGCGCCTGGAGCCGGTGCCGCTGGAATTGGGCCACGTGGTGGAGGCGGCGCTGGATGCCGTCAGGCCCACGGCGCTCGCGCGCGAGCTGACGCTCGAGGTCTCCGTGGACGAGGATGGCGTGCCGCTGTTCGGCGACCCGGACCGGTTGCAGCAGGTGGTGTGGAACCTGCTCTCCAACGCCATCAAGTTCACCCCGCACGGCGGCCACGTGACGGTGTCCGCGCGCACGCGCGACGAGGGCGCGGAGTTGGTGGTGCGCGACGACGGCGAGGGCATCCCCGCTGACTTCCTGCCCTTCCTCTTCCAGCGCTTCCAGCAGGCGGACACCAGCGTGAGCCGCCAGCACGGAGGCCTGGGCCTGGGCCTGTCCATCGTGCGGCACCTGGTGGAGCTGCACGGCGGCACCGTGACGGCCGTCAGCGAAGGGCTGGGGAGGGGCGCCACGTTCACCGTCGTGCTGCCCAACTCGCGGGTGGGCACGGCCCCGGGCTCCTTGCGCGTGCCGCGTCCCGTGGAGGGCCTGACGCTGCCGCGCTTCCCGGAGCTGGAGGGCCAGCGGGTGCTGGTGGTGGACGGCCAGCCGGACGCGCGCGAGTGGATGTCCGTGCTGCTCACCCGCGTGGGCGCGCACGTGCTCACCGCCACCAACGTCACTGACGCCATGGATGAAGTGCGCCGCTCTCCGCCCACGGTGCTGGTGACGGACGTGACGCTGGCCGGCGAGGACGGCTATTCGCTCCTGTACCGGCTGCGCGCGCTGCCCTGGGAGTCCGGAGGTGGTGTGCCCGCGCTCGCCGTCACCGCCGCCGCGCGCCGCGAGGACCGCGACCGCGCCCTTCGCGCGGGCTTCAGCGCCTTCGTCACCAAGCCGCTCGACGCGGTGGAGCTGCTCACGGCGGTGGCGCGTCTTGCTCCGGCCAATCCGGTCGGCTCCTGAAGTCCTCCTCCGCGCGCCACGGCTGGAGGAAGTCCCCCACCTCCCGCGCGAGCCGCGCACCGCACACGTCGCGCGGGATGATGTGGAAGCCCTCCGGATAGGCCACGTGCCGCACCTCGGGACACGCCTTCATCCGCCGCGCGAGCCAGCGTCCGCCCTCCGGGTCCACCACGTGGTCCTGCTCCGCGGTGGCCACCAGCACCGGGCAGCGCACCCGGGGCGCGTCCGCCAGCGCCAGGTCCTGCAGCGTGCACAGGTCGCGCAGCCGGGCCACCGGGAACGCGGGCAGCACCGGCGCCTTCGCCAGCACCTCCGGGTCGGAGATGTCCGTGCCGCCCTTGTCCACCCACGGCGTGGTCCACTCGAGCAGCGGAGTGCGGCACAGCTGTCTCACCAGCGCCATGCGCGCGCCCCGGAAACGCACCGCGGGCGCCACCAGCGCGAGCGCGTGCACGGCTTCCGGTTGATGCGCGGCCAGCCTCAGCGCCAGCAGCGCGCCCATGGACAGTCCGGCGACGAACACGCGTCGGTGTCCGGAGAGCGACGCCAGCGCCTCGTCCGCGCAGGTCTGCCAGTCGCGGAAGTCCACGCCCAGCATCGCCTCCGGTGTGGTGCCGTGGCCCGGAAGCCTGGGCGCCACCACGCGCATCCCCCGCGCCGCCAGGGCCTCGCCCAGGGGACGCACGTCCCAGGGACTGCCGGTGAAGCCATGCAGGAGCAGGCAGGCGTCCGGCCCCCGCCCCAGCGCGAAGGGCGCGGTGGACTCTCCGTCGATGTCCCGCCAGCGCGTGCTCACGGGGAGGACACTGGCCACGACGGGCCCCAGGCGCTATGCCGCCTGACTCATGGCCGACACTCCGACGAAGCCCCCTGAAGTGCAGCTCCAGGTGCAGATGACCGAAGAGGTGTCCAATGGCCAGTACAGCAACCTGGTCCTGACGAACCACACGGACTCGGAGTTCGTGTTGGACTTCCTCTATGTCCAACCGCAGCAGCCCCTGGCCCGCGTCCGCTCGCGCATCATCACCAGCCCGCGCCACGCCAAGCGGCTCTTGAAGGCACTCCAGGAAAACGTGCAGCGTTACGAGGCGCGCTTCGGCACCATCCCCCTGGGCGAGGACGAAGGCCCCCGGCACTGAAGGGCAGGTGCCGCCGGGACTTTCCCTCGCGGCCTTTCCCGGCGCACACTGAGCGGCATCGTGTTCCGAGCCCTCGTGTTCGCCGCTGCCCTGTTGTCCGCCGCCAACGCCTCCGCCCAGTGCACCGGGGACGGAGTGCAGCTGTATCCCGCGCCGGGCGGCATCGTCCCCACCAACATGCGCATCCTGCTGGAAGGCGTGGGCACCGCGAAGTCGCCGGTGCTGGGACTGGTGGGCAAGCCGCTGAAGCTGGTCTCCACCGACCACGAGGTGAAGCTCAAGGTCACCAAAGGCTGGGAGAGCTCCCTGGGCCGCGCCACCGTCATCCTCAAGCTGGCGGAGCCGATGCAGCCGGACAAGCGCTACTTCCTGAACCTGCAGGAGGTGCTCCCCAACATCGCCCTCCTCAACGGCCAGGTGGGTGCGCAGCCGTCATGGCTGAGCGGCAAGGGCCCGGACGCCAAGGCCCCCAAGTGGGTGAAGCGCCCCGCTGTCTCGGAAGGCTTCGTGCGCCGCTCGCCCCAGGGCATCGCGCGCTTCGTGAAGCTCAACCTGGCGCTGCGCGAGGAGAGCCCCGCTTTCCTGGTGGTGAAGCTGTCGCCGCGCCGGCTGGGCATCTCTCCCCAGCAGTACCTGCTGCCCGTGCAAGGCACTACGGCTTATCTGGGCCATGAGGCCTGCGGTGGGGCGTTCTCCCTGGAGGACGGGCGCAGCTACCGCGCGCGCATCGAGGCCTTCGACGCAGCGGGCAACCTGGCGCCATCCACGCCTCCCGTGGACTTCGAGGCCCCGTCCGCCCAGGGCCCTTAGTAGTGTGTCTGCCCGTTCAACCCGCGACAGGGAGACAACGGGCATGACGGCGACGGTGGATGTGGAGGGATTGAAGGGGCGCATGGCCGCCTTCACCCAGAAGCTCCAGGACGACATCTGCGGAGCGCTGGAGGAACTGGACGGCCAGGGCCGCTTCCGCGAGGACGCGTGGAGCCGCCCCGGCGGCGGTGGCGGCCGCAGCCGAGTGTTGGAGGATGGCGCCGTCCTGGAGAAGGCGGGCGTCAACATCTCCATCGTCCATGGCGAATTGGAGGAGGCCTTCGCCAGGAAGCTCCAGGGCGAGGGGCGCACCTTCTGGGCCGGCGGCCTGTCGCTGGTGCTGCACCCGAAGAGCCCGCATGTGCCCACGGTGCACGCCAACTACCGCTTCATCCACCAGGGCGGACGGGCGTGGTTCGGCGGCGGCGCGGACCTGACGCCGTACTACCTGGACGAAGCGGACGCGGCGCACTTCCACCGCGCGCATAAGGCCGCGTGCGACGCGCACGACCCCACGTACTACCCGCGCTTCAAGGCCGCGTGCGACTCGTACTTCCACCTGCGCCACCGGGGCGAGGCGCGCGGCCTGGGCGGCATCTTCTTCGAGAACATGGGCGGTGACCTGGAGCGCGAGTTCGCGTTCGTGCAGGCGTGCGGCAACAGCTTCATCCCCGCGTACCTGCCCATCGCGCGGAAGCACAAGGACACGCCGGTGACGGAGGAGCAGCGCTACTGGCAGGAGGTGCGCCGGGGCCGCTACGTGGAGTTCAACCTCGTCTACGACCGGGGCACCATCTTCGGCCTGGAGACGCAGGGGCGCACGGAGTCCATCCTCATGTCGCTGCCTCCGCGCGTGCGCTGGCGCTACGACCACCACCCGGAGCCCGGCACGCCCGAAGGCCGGCTGGTGGAGGTGCTGCGCAATCCCCGGGAGTGGGCCTGATGTCCTCGGCTCCGGAGCCCGGGGAGCCCGGCCCCGCGCCCCCCCGCAACATCGCGGTGCGCCTGGGCGTCGCGGTCACGGTGTTCCTCGCCCTGGCCATGAGCGGCCTGTACATCGTCTACCTGCCCATCATGGGGGCGCCGGGCCGGAGCCGCGCGTCGCCGGAGCGGGTGGCCAATGAGGCCCGCGTCCAGGTGCTGGCCCTGTGCGACGCGGTGCAGGCCTTCCGGGACGAGCACGGCGACTACGTGCCCATCGCGCCCTATCCCGCGCCCGTGCCTCGACATGGGGAGGGCGTGCCCTTCCCGCAGGACCACGAGGACTTCCACCGCATCGGCTTCGACCCGGGCCCCATCGTGCACCTCCAGTACGAGGTGCGGGTGGAGGAGAGCCCCGTGGGTGAACCCGAGGTGTCCTGCCTCGCCCGCGTGGACGAAGATGGCGACGGCCTCAACGCCGTGTACCGCGTCCGTCTGGATGCCAACGGAATGACCAGCCCCGTGGAGGTGGAGCGCGAGGGGGAGTAGCCCCCCATGCAACTCGGGGTTCTCGTTGTGAGAGAATCCTTCGTGATGGGAAACGTCGGCGACATCCGCGGCCCCCGCACAGGAGGTCCTCCCGGCTCTGGTGGTCCCCGCTCTGGCGGTGGCCCCTCTGCGCCGACGGGCCCGTCGCCGGCGTCTCCGTTCAGCGATGACGGGATGGAGACCTCCACCCCCACCACCTCGTCCGGCGACCGCACCCGCATCGGCTCCCCGCCCGTGGGGCTTCCACCGGAGGCCGACGGCGGCGCGCCGTTGGAGTCTGGAGCGGAGCCCGGCGAGCCCGGCCTCCCCGGCGGCGAAGGGACGGAGGCCGGCGCCTCTCCGGAGGGTGGCGACGTGGGCCCCCGTTCGGTCCGCGTCGGCATTCCCACCCGGGGCCCTCGCTCCGACGGGACGGGTCGGGCCCCTCGCGCGGACGCCGGCACGGGCTTCGAGTCCTCCGGCGCGGCCACCCAGACGCCCCGGCGCAAGGGTGGCGACGGCTTCCGGACGCCCGGCTCCGTGCCCACCACCGCCAGCCCCTACCTGGGCGCGGGCGAGGCGCGCGGGCCGGTGCTGGACGTGGAGTCGCTCATCCCGTCCGACCTGAACGACCTGGAGAGCCACCTCGCGGTGGGCAAGCGCTTCGCGTCGGACGGGGCGCTCCTGTCCGCGCAGGTGCGGCCCTCGTCGCTGCCCTCGTCGGACCGGGTGGCCCGCCTGTGGGTCTTCTTCGCCGCCTACGCGGAGGCGGCAGCGCAGCACCCGCCCGCCGCGGAGGGCAAGGCCGCCTTCGAGCAGGCCCTCAAGGACCAGGGCTTCGCCGGGCTCCAGGACGCCCACACCGGGCAGAACGGCGTGGAGGCCGGGATGTGGGTGATGGACGCGCCCACCCCCGAGGAGGCTCGCGAGCGCGCGGACGCCGTCCGGCTGGAGCCCCCGCCCGACGTGCGCCACTCCGAGCAGGCCGCTCCGCTCACCCCCGGCCTCTACCAGCCGCTGCCCGGCCCCTTCGTGCGCCGGGACGCCCAGGGGCACCCCCTCCAGAACGACGACCCCCGCGACCGCCAGGGCACCGACCGCCGGCTGGGCGGCCGCATGTTCTGGAACGTGCTCCACACCTTCCGGGCCGGGGAGGACACGGAGGACTCCGCCGTCACCCAGGCCCAGTGGGACCGCATGATTTTCGGGGCGGTGCTGGCCATGGTGGGCCTGGCCCTGGCGGCCATCGCGCTCGTCAGCTCCCTCTAGGAGCGACGGGGCGCGTCGAAAGCCTTGGGGTTGGCGCGGCATGTGCTACGGTGCCGCGCACTTGGCCACCGACGACCTCACACTCGTCAAGCGCGTCCGCAGCGGGGACCAGCGCGCCTTCAAGCTCCTCGTCGAGCGTTACCAGCGCAAGGTGTATGCCGTCGCGCTCGGAATGCTGAAGGACAAGGAGGAGGCGATGGACGTCTCCCAGGAGGCGTTCGTCAAGGTCTACAAGTACCTGGACCACTTCAAGGGCGACGCGTCCTTCTACACGTGGCTCTACCGCATCACGTCCAACATCTGCATCGACGTGCTGCGCAAGCGCCGCGGCGGCGGCGAGCCCGTGGAGTTCGACGAGACGCAGGAAGTGGACCTCTCCGAAGCCCGCATCGGCGCGCTCGGCAGCCGCCTGGGGACCAATCCCCAGAAGAGCGCCCTGCGCAAGGAGCTGGCGGAGAAGATCCAGGAGGCCCTGGCCGCGGTGCCGGAGAAGCACCGCGCCATCCTCCTGCTGCGCGAAATCGAGGGAATGTCCTACGAGGACCTGGCCCGCACGCTGGACATCCCCAAGGGCACGGTGATGAGCCGGCTCTTCCACGCGCGCGCCAAGGTGCAGAAAATCCTGGGGGATTATCTGGAGCTGGACGAAGCCAAGAGCGGAGTGGGCAACGAATGAGGATGCCAGAAAGGCCTCCTCGAATATCCGTGGGGCCCGTCGCGTCCCACCGACGAATTCCCACCAGCCCGCAGGGTGAAGAGTATGGCCGGAAATCCCGCGTGTGAGCGTTTCGTACCGCTCCTGTCTCCCTACATCGACGGTGAAATCGCTCCTGGGGAGCGCGTCAACGTGGAGCGGCACCTGGCCGCCTGCCGGGATTGCACGGGCCGCGCGGCGGACCTGCGCGCCGAGTCCGGGTTGCTCCGGGTCGGCCTGGACATGGCGGTGGACGACGTCGACTTCAAGGACTTCGCCCAGAAGGTCATGGCCCGGGTGACGCCGGAGAAGCCGCCCCTCATCGAGCGGATGCGGCTGGCCCTGTCGGAGATGTTCCTCTACCAGCGCACGGCGATGATTTCGTCGCTGGCCACCGCCGCGGTGGTGATGCTGGTGGCCCTGCCGCTGGTGCTGCGCGACAACGCGCCGGAGGGCTACGCCGCCGAGCGCATGACGGTGAAGTCCATCCAGTCCTACCAGGGCGCCCGCGTGGCCCCGGTGGTGATGGAGACGGAGGGCGGCGGCTCCATCATCTGGATGGTGGACGAGCAGGAGCAGGCCCCGGAGCCGGTGAAGGAGAAGAAGCCGGGCGCGGTGGAGTCCCAGGATTCGAGCGTGGAGCAGGATGGCCAGGGAGGACAGCCGACGCCGGCTCCGTCCGTCCCGCCCCGGCCCACCGGAGGAGCGCTATGACGAAGCCGACGTGGGCGGTGCTGGCTCTGCTGTTCGCCGTGGGTCTGGTGATGGGGCCGGCGGTCGCCTCCGCCCAGGAGCAGAAGGTGAAGGTGCAGGTGGAGGTGGTGCTGGCCTCCAACAAGGGCACCGCGGTGGATCCGCCCGAGCTCAACAAGATGAAGGAGGCGTTCCAGAAGCAGAACTTCAGCTTCACCTCCTTCAAGCGCATGTCGCTGGACACCGTGGAGGTGGGCGCCCAGAAGCCCACCGAAGTGAAGCTCCCCAACGGGACGAACGCGTCGCTCCAGCTGCTGGGCATGAAGGACGGCAGCGCCACGCTGCGCGTCATCATCCCGAACCAGTCCTCCGTGGAGGTGGAGCTGGGCCGCCAGGGCGCCGTGTACCAGAAGGCCGGCAAGCACGTGGGTGGCGAGCTCATCCTCGTCCTGGTGCCGCCGTCGAAGTAGCTGTGTGAGTCGTGACGGATGCGCGCCGCCCTCGAGGCAGGCGCCGTCCGCGGAATCCCCACCCTGACGCCTGGATGGCCCCCTCCTCCCCGGGCGGCCCCGCGTCAGGGTCACCGTCCCTGAAGCTTCCCAGGTCCTCGCACATCCACCCCTGCGTGGACGGTGTGCTGTCCCAGCGTCGGACAGCTCCGTCCCCCGCCTGACGCGCGCTGGGGTGCGCATGGCACCGGAGGGCAGGAAAGAGGGCGGATCTACCTGGAGCCGGGCTGAAAGAAAGTCAGTCCTGCCCTGCGAGGCAGGGGTGCTTCAGGGTTTCTTCCCTCGGAAAACGCTGGGTTGAGCGACGGCACGGCAGTTGCTCTTGGGTATGAGGGCAGGACGGGCGG
>NZ_RAWP01000144.1:0-20715 GCF_003668935.1 Corallococcus sp. AB032C
GACGTTTCCTGCCCCCCGACTGCGCAACGCGGCGGCGATGCTCTTCCTCGCGCTGCTCGCGACCTCCCCCGCTGCCGCCCGTGGGCGCTACTACAGCCACTCCGGCAGTATCGAAACGAGTCATCCCGACTGGTTGAGCTGGATGCCCGGCTCGGCGAGCCTCGCTTCCCTGTCGCTGCCGGGCACCCATGACTCCATGGCGTTCACCTCGACGGGCGGTGCCCTCACCCAGACCCAATCCCTGAGCCTGAGGGCTCAGCTGGACGCGGGGCTTCGTGCCTTGGACATCCGGTGTCGCCACATTGGCGACCGGTTCGCCATCCACCATGGCGTCGTCTACCTGAACGCCAACTTCGACGACGTGTTGACCACCACCACCCAGTTCCTACGCGACCATCCCGGCGAAACCATTCTCATGCGGGTAAAGGAGGAACACACCCCGGACGGCAATAGCCGGAGCTTCCAACAGACCTTCGAGTGGTATCGCAGCCAGCCCGCCTACAGCCCCTATGTCTGGCGAGGCACCCATGTGCCCACGCTCGGGGAGGTGCGTGGCAAGATTGTCATCCTGGACAACTTCGGCGGTGGAGCCTACGGCGTGAACTGGGGTTCGCTGGCCCTCCAGGATGACTGGACCGTGTCCACGATCTTCGACATCGACAACAAGTGGGACAAGGTCCGGGACCACCTGGGGCGGACGAACGCGGGGGCCCCTCCCACGCTGTATGTGAACTTCCTCAGTGGCTCCTCCGTGGCGGCCTTCCCCAACGTGGTGGCCGGAGGTGATGGGATGGCCATCCGGGGCGTCAATGACTACGCCATCGACCACCTGGTGGGCGGCAACGTCCAGCGCGCGGGCGTCTTGATGATGGACTTCCCGGGAGCGGGGCTGATTGACGCCATCCTGGCCCTCAACTACCGGCTGCTCCCCTCCGCCGGCCTCCTGCCTGGCGATTTCGGCACCGCCTTCCGGAACATCTCCTACACCCTGGGCGGCGACGCACAGGCCCGCTGGTATGGCATCCATGCGTTTCTCCAGAATGCCGCCCCGGGGCGCATCTGGCATGCCCTGGCGTTGAAGGGAAGCTGGGCGGGTTGGATGCACACGGATGGAAGCTACGTCCAATCCGACACCATGGATGACTACACGCACCTCGCCTTCACCTCTCGGACGGTGACGAGCGCGGTGAGCAACGGATTCCTGGGCAGCTTCGTGAACTCACAGCTCGGGGCTCTCTCGGGTGGCACGAGCGACCGCGCCCTCCAACTGCATGGTCGGGTGAGCTCACGCTTCCCCTTCCAGCTCTGGAGCGTGGTGGTGAAGAAGTCACCCGGGGGACTCAGCAACTGGGCGTACTCTGACTATGGGACGGGCTACAAGGCCACGCAGGGGGATTACACGTATGCCATCCAGGCCTACTCGGCCGCGGATGGGGTGTACCTCTACGAGCACGGCCAGTTCGAAGGCAACATCCTGCATCTCACCTCCGGCGTCGGCTTCCTGGGCGACCTGGGCTTTGATGACATCCTGTCCTCCGTCAGGATCCTCGGCCCCTATCGCGCGACCCTCTGCGAACACCCCTCGCGGACGGGCAGGTGCCTCAGCACCACCCAGAGCGTGGGCGACATCAACTCCGTCGCGGGAGGCCCCTGGAACGACCAGATCTCCTCGGCGGGCATCGACTTCGTCGGAGTCCGCTGAGCCTTCCGCAGGATGTAGGAGTGAACCGTGGCCTCGAACAACATCGCTCATCCCGGTGGACCCGGGCTGTCGATCCTCGCGGTGGGCGATGTCTTCGTGGACCGCGACGACCCGGCGACGGCCTTCCACTCCGCCGGCGGCGTCCTGCGCTCCGGTGACGTCGTCTTCGGCAACTGCGAGGGCGTCTTCAGCGACGACATCCAGCGTGCCCCCAGCGCCGGCTCGACGCTCACGGCGCCCGCGGCGAACGCCGCACCGTTGGCCAAGGCGGGCCTGGAGCGCGGCGACGGCCTCCGTGGCGCGCGCCGCGTACTTCTTCTCCAGGTAGGGCCAGGGCTTCTTCTGGAACGCGGCGATGCGGCCGGACTCCGGCTGCTGCTGGTACGCGGCGAGCGCGTCCCCCGGCACGACCTTGTCCGTGGCCTCCGGGTTGAACTTCACGCGGAAGCCGGGCACACCGGGGAGGAAGGCCTCGTAAGCGCCGTCGCGCTGGACCAGCACCACGTAGTCACCGCCGCCGTGGCGGGTGACGTAGTCCACTCCGCGCGAGTTCTTTCGCACGGCGCACTTCAGGGTGATGCCGTCGTCGTGGGAGTCGGTGCCGCGCACGCGGACCAGGGCTTCGTCCGACGTGCGCGGCTCCAGCGTGAGGACCTCCACGCTCTGACCGTCCGTGCCTCGGTAGACCTTGCTCGCCGCCACTTCCAGGGCCCACGCCGCCGCCGTCGTCAGGACCGCCGCCAGCGTGAGCGCGGCTGCAAGGGAACGGGGCATGGCTAGCTGAAGGCCTTCTCGAGCACGGCCTTGGTGTTGTCGGTGAGGTTCGTGTGGTCCTTCTGCAGGTGGTACACGAACACGCCCTTCTCCAGCGACATGTTGCGCTGCGTGGGGGCGTTGGTGTTGTCGTCCTTCTGGGCCGGCTTCGCGCCGGCGAACAGGCACGACACGCTGGTCACCTTCTTGGCGATGGCCTTCTTGTACGCGGGGCGCTCACACATTGGCCTCCTCCTGCGCGGGCTTGAGGTCCTCCTCCTCGGCGATGGCGGACGTCGACAGCAGGACCACGGCGGCGAACACGTGCTTCAAACGCATGGAAGGTTCCTTCAGGGATGGACAACTCCCGGAAGTCACCAATTCACCTGGGGTGGGTGCAAGGTTGCACCCCGGTGACGCCCCCGTGACGTGGCGCGGTAGGCGTCCATGCGCTGGGGCCGGCTGCCCGGGCGTTGAACGCACTCCGGCTCCGGCGCGAGCGTTCGCGCCGAAGCCGGAGGCCCCATCGTCGAAACTAGAAGCCCTGCGCCCGCACCGGAGTGCCACGGCCGGTCGCCGTGCCGTCGCCCAGCTGGCCGCTGGAGTTGGCGCCCCAGCCCCAGAGCGTGGCGTCCGACTTCAGCGCCACGCTGTGGAGATCCCCACCGGCAATGGCCACCACCCCGGTGAGCCCCTGCACCTGCGTCGCCGTGGAGCGGTTCGCGGTGGTCCCGTCACCCAGCTGGCTGTTCGCGTTGTAGCCGCAGGTCCAGACGGTGCCGTCCGACTTCAGCAGCACGGTGTGGGCATCCCCCGCCGCGATGGCGACCACGCCGGTCATGCCCGGCATCCGCACCGCCGTGGGGTGGTCCCCTCCCGTCCCATCCCCCAGCTGGCCCGGGCCGTTGTAGCCCCAGCCCCAGACGGTGCCATCCGACGTCAACCCCAGGGAGTGGAAGTCGCCCGCGGCGACGCGCACCACACCGGTGACGCCCAGCACCTGCACCGGTGAGCTGCGCGACGTCGACGTTCCGTCACCCACCTGGCCGGGACCATTGCGGCCCCAGGCCCAGACGGTGCCGTCCGACTTCGCGGCGAGCGTGTGTCCGGTGCCGCCCGCCGCGATGGACACCACGCCGGTGAGGCCTGGCACCTGGCCCGGACTCAGGCGCCCCGCCGTCGTCCCATTGCCCAGCTGGCCGTAGCCGTTGTAGCCCCACGTCCAGACGGTGCCGTCCGACTTCAACGCCACGGTGAAGGCATCCCCCGCCGCGACGGAGACGACTCCGGTGAGGCCCGGCACCTGCACCGGCGTGAGGCGGTCCGTCGCCGTCCCGTCCCCCAGCTGACCGAAGGTGTTGGAGCCCCAGACCCAGACGGTGCCATCCGACTTCACGGCCGCCGTGAAGAAGTCGCCCGTGGCGACGGTGACCACCCCGGTGAGCCCTTGCGCCCGCACCGGCGCGCGGCGCTCCGTCTGCGTCCCGTCTCCCAGCTGACCGTTGCCGTTGGACCCCAGCGCCCAGACGGTGCCATCCGACTTCACGATGACCGAGTGGCTGTCGCCCCCCGCCATCCTCGGCCCGGAGCTCACGCCACACGCGGTGCCCCCCTGGAGGGAGAAGACATAGGCAGCGGAGAGGCCCAGGGCGTTGGTGACGGTGGCCGTCACCGTGGGCGCGTTGCCCGAGGGCACGCACGCGGGCGCCGTCCAGACGACCTCACTGGTGGCGGCGGTGCTGGTGGCCGAGCCCAGCGTCCCGGTGCTGGTGGCCCACGTGAAGGAGAGCGCGCTGGCCTGAGCGTCCCTCGCCCGAACGCGGAAGAGGACGGTGCCGCCGCTCGCGGGGACGGTGGCGGAGGACTGGGAGGACTCGAACACCTCCGGCGGGAAGCGGCCGGTGGTGGGCGTCGCCGTCACGTGGATGGTGAGGCTGCCGGTGCCCTGCCCTTCGCGGCCGTCCTGCACCTTCACGTTGAGGGCGCAGGTGCTGCCCGAAGGCAGGGCGGTGGGCGTGAAGCCGGCGCTGGCGGAGGTGGCGTTCGTCCAGGTGCCGGCGCACGAGGCCGTCCACTGGTAGGTGAGGCTGTCGCCGTCCGCGTCGCCGGCCGAGGCCGTCACCGTGGTGGCCTGCCCGACGGCGACAGAGGAGGGCGCGGCGGTGATGCCCGTCACCTGCGGCCAGGTGTTGAAGGAGACGCCGACGCCCGCGCCGCCGTTGCCGGTGCTCACCGTGACGGAGACGCTGAGCGAGGTGCTGGCGCCCTTGGGGTCCGTCACCGTCAACGTCAGCACCGACTGGCCCGCGGTGGCGGGGGCCGTCCACGCGGTAGTGAGGCTGGAGGGCGCGCCGAGCGTGCCGGAGGACGCCGTCCAGGCGTAGGTGAGCGTGTCGCCCGCGTTCGGATCATCCGCGGTGGCCTGGAGGGACACCTGGCCGCCCGGAGCGACGGTGCCGGGGCTGGCCACCAGGGAGAGGAGGCGGGGCGCCACGTTCTCGAAGGGCGGGGGCGCGTTCACCTCCTGGAGCAGCAGGGTGACAGCCGTGGTCTGGTTGGACTCGATGGTGACGGGGGTCGCCTGGCCCGCGTAGCGTTCGGTGTTGGAGGCGTCGAAGGCCTTCGCGCTGAAGGTGCGCCCGGCGCCGGCGGGAACCTGGCCCAACACCCCGCTCCACTGCCCGCCCGTCTTCGCCAGCACTTCCGTGCGCGTCGTCATGCCCGCGCCGGACACGGTGAGCTCCACCCGCGATACGTCGCTGGAGTTCAAGGCCTGCGGCAGCGTCACCACCGCCTGCGCGCTGCCTTCCTGGGCCTGCGGCGCTTCCGCGCCACCGCACCCGGCCAAGGCCAGCACCAGACCCAGGGCCAGCAACGCCAGCCCGCTTCGACTCTCTCTTCTCATGGATTTCTCCAGCGCGTGGGACTTCCGCCCCAGCCCTGTGCACGCGTCCTGCCAGGGGGCCGTTGAGAGGAGCGCCGCCGTGCCAGGCGCGAGGGACCCGGGGAATCGCCTCGCGGCGGCTTGTCGGCGACATGTCGCCGACAGTCTCAAGAGAC
Source organism: Corallococcus sp. AB032C (assembly GCF_003668935.1). Lineage (NCBI taxonomy): Bacteria > Pseudomonadati > Myxococcota > Myxococcia > Myxococcales > Myxococcaceae > Corallococcus > Corallococcus sp. AB032C. Next base: position 5,516 of record NZ_RAWP01000144.1, read on the forward strand.
GCCTTCAGCGCGCCGGAGAGTCGATGCCGCGCTGGAGGTGCCGCGAAGAAGCGCGACGCCTTCGACATCTGACGCCGCATCGTCCACGCCTGACGTGAAAGCAGGTGGCGCAGGTGGAACTCCAGGGATCCCAGCCGTTTGAGCGACGGCGCAGAATCAGACGCGCGGCTCAGTGGCAAAGATCGACGCCCGCCTCAGGAGCAGTCATGGTTTACGACAACAACGGCAAGCAGTTGGTGACACCCGCGCACATGGGCTTCCGGCACTTCGCGGAGGTGGGCTTCCGCACTGGCTACGCTGATCCATCAGGGCTGGCCGCTGGCGGCCTGTTGCCCAACGCCCGCGCGGAGGAAGGGGCTTTCAGGTCTGGTTCAACGAGCGCAAGGCCGCGCTGTGCGGCACCTACCGAGCGCTACAGGGCGGGCTGCTGAGGCCTGTCGCTTCTGGGATGGCCCCCATGCTGGGGCCCCTCAAGCCTGCCTCCACACCTGCCGCACGCGAACACGTCCAGCGCGAAGCTCCTCCTTGAGCAACCCGGCCCCATCCAGCCGCCGCGTGCGATCCCGGGTCGGCTCCTGCCTCGCCGCTGCCTCAGGCGCCTCACTTGCCTCTTCCGGCTTCGGCTCTTCCTCCGCTTGAGTGGAAATGAGGCGTTCTGACGCATCAAGCCATCGTCTGTCTTTTGACAAGGCTGTCAGGCGGGTGCTACCCGTAGCTGAAACATGAATCGGGCTTCATCTCCCCCCGTGCGCCCGAACGAGGAGTCACCCCCCATGAAGAAGACGCTTTCGTCCGCGATGCTGCTGTGCGCGTTGAGCCTCACGGGTTGTGGGGAAGAGGCGACGCAGGAGCCCGTGGACAGCGCGCCCAAGCTGGACAGCCAGTCGAACATCCTGGCCTTCCTGGAGGGCAAGACGCTGGTGATGGAGGGGGACAACATCCCCAGCCACCCGCTGTCGCTGGACGAGGACATCAACTGGGGCTCGGCCAGCCAGTGCTTCCAGAAGGTCTCCATTGGCGTGGGCGGCAACAACTTCCACGTCACCAGCACCCCCGGCACCATCCGGAACTCCACCGGCGTCGGCCAGGCCGGCAGCACGTGTGATCACGCCGCCGCGCAGAACGCGCTGGTGTTCGACTCCAAGGCGGTCACGCTCTCCAACATCACCGCGGGCGGCAGCTGCTTCGAGATCCTGGTGGACTACGGCAGCTTCAAGCAGGAGGGCCGCGTGAGCATCTCCTCGGACACGAAGAAGATCTCCATGGAGCTCTACTTCGAGGCGAAGGCCACGGGTTGGCACTGCGCCGACGGCGCGGTGGGCGCCAAGACGGTCAGCGTCTCCGGTCAGTCCTTCACCGGCAACGCGGTGCAGGTCTACGACATCAGCGGCTAGTCGCACGGCGGACGGTGGGCGCGAACCGCCCTCACGGCAATCCATCTGGGTGAGGTGTCTATATGTCGGGAGGGTGGTTGGGCGCGGCGCGCCTGGGCGCGGTAGCGCTCGTGCTGGGGCTGGCGCTGCCGGCGGCGGGGGCAGGCACCACGGTGCCGGGCCTCTATTTCGGCGACTGGTTGGATGAGAAGGACCGCGAGGAGGACGCGAAGCCTCGTGAGTTCGTCCTCATCAACTACTTCTTCACCCGGCTGTCGGTGACCAACAGCGTGGGCGACCCCGCGGGCCTCAAGGGCGTGTCGCTGGGGCCCATCGGCTCGCTGTCCGGCAGTTCCGTCCGCGTGGAGCCGGGGCGTTCGGCGTTCTACGTGGAGCAGCGCTGGATCCCCGTGCTGGAGTACAGCCCGTCCTTCGCGGACGGGCTGGCGTCCTTCCGCGCCCAGTTCGAGGTGGACTACCTCTGGGGCCGCGCCGCCAATGCCTCGCAGCAGAACGAGGGCGGCGGCTTCAACGCGGACCAGGTCAACATCCAGACGAAGAACGTCAACGTCGCCGTCTACCCCACGCGCAACCCGGCCCGGCTCACGCTGCTCATCGGCACGCAGCCGGTCTACGACTCCATCTTCGACCCGACGCGCTCGCCGCTCAACGACATCGTCCGCACGGGTTACAAGCTGGCGTTCATTGGCAGCGACGCCACGGGCCTGTCGCTCTACAGCAACTACAAGGGGCTTTCCAAACTGAGCCTCCTGCCTCTGGGCAGCGCCCAGGCGGACAAGGCGACGCGGGACGACCCGCGCCTGAAGTTCGTCTACCTGCTCACCGCGGACTACGCCTACCCCGTGCAGCCCGGGACGAACATCGGCCTGTCCGCCTGGTACCTGCGCGATGACACGAAGGGGGACGCGTATGCCTTCGAAGGCATCGTGAAGAGCGGGCCTTCGTCCACGGGCCTCTACCCGTTCGTCGGCACCCCGCGCTTCAACATCGAGCGGCCCACGGGCAACGTCTTCTGGCTGGGCGCGAACTTCCACCACAACATCGACTTCCGCGCGGGGCGCCTCGCCGCTTCCGGCTTCGTCATGTACAACGGTGGCAGCTACACGAGCGACCGCGCGGACACCACGTTCAACAAGAAGGTGGACATCTCCGGCCTGTCCGCGAACCTGGAGGTGCTCTACCAGTGGGGCCGCGGCCCGGCGGACCTGGTCACGCTGGAGGGCATGTTCACCACCGGCGACAGCAACCTGGATGACGACCGCTACACGGGCGCCTTCACGCTCAACCAGTACGGCCTGCCCGGCTCGGTGTGGTTCAACCACAAGATGCTGCTGCTGTTCCCCTTCACCAGCACCGTGAACAACTACACGGGCGCGGTGACGGACATCTCCAACCAGGGCTACGGCCTGCGCACCGGCATCGCGAGCGCGGCGTGGGACATCATCCCCAACACGCTCAACCTCAAGCTGGCCACGGGTCTGGCCAACTCGGGGGCGAGCCCGCCGCGCTGGGACCCGGCCGTGCGGCGGGGGCGGTTCATTGGCGCCGAGGTGAACGCGGAGGTGCGTTACACCATCCGCTACCTCATGACGGTGGGCTTGCACGCCGGCTACCTGTTCCGCGGCGCCTTCTATGACGGCTCCACGACGGTGAAGAACAACCCCTTCGCCGCCTTCACCACCTTCACCTGGTACGCGTTCTGACCATGAGCCCCTTCCGCGCCCTCAAGGCCCTGCTGCTCGTGGCGGGGCTGGGTTCCTCCACCGGCTGCGTGCGCTCGTACGCCAGCGCGCCGCCGCTGGCGTTCCAGGACCTGGACTACGCGTCGCCCGGGGCGAAGGAGCCCTGGCCGCTGAAGCGGGTGGCCCTGCCCGAGACGGCGGCCACCTACGGCATGGCGCGCGTGCCACAGATGGCCTACGTGGAGCTGCCCGCCGCGCCCGGCGCGCGCACCGTGGTGCTCATCCATGGCCTGGGCAGCTACCTGAAGTTCTGGAGCGCGCAGCTCGACGCGCTCCAGCGTGCGGGCTACCACGTCGTCGCGGTGGACCTGCCCGGGTATGGCAAGTCCGACAAGCCCGGCTCCTTTCCGTACACCATGGAGGCCATGGCGGACGCGGTGCGTGAGCTGACGCGGAGCCTGGGCGTCGAGCATCCCATCCTGGTGGGCCACTCCATGGGAGGGCAGACGGCGCTGTCGTACGCCATCCGCTACCCGGACGAGCCGTCGGGGGTGGTGCTGGTGTCGCCCGCGGGCTTCGAGAAGTTCTCCCAGAAGGAGAAGGACTGGTTCGCGCGGGTGATGAGCACGGAGTTCATCAAGTCCGCACCCGAGTACGGCATCCGGGGCAGCGTGCGGCAGGCCAACTTCCAGCACTGGCGGCCGGAGCTGGAGTGGCTCATCGAGGAGCGCGTGCGGCTGGCGAAGTCGCCCGAGTTCGATGCGTATGCCTATGCCAACGTGCGCTCGGTGCGGGGGCTCGCCAACGACGACTTCGTGCGCGACAACCTCCACCGCATCACCGCCCCCAGCCTCATCATCTTCGGGGAAGCGGACCGCCTGATTCCCAACCCGTTCCTGCACGGTGGCTTCCCGCGGGACATCTTCGAATACGGCCACGCGCGCATCCCGGGCTCGAAGCTGGTGGGACTGGAAGGGTGTGGCCACACGGTGCAGCTCGACTGCCCGGCGCCGTTCAACGCGGCGCTGGAGGCGTTCCTCAAGAGCTTGCCGGCGGCCGGAGCACCTGAACCCTAGAAGAGCTCGGCCGCCCACCCTCCTCCCCCGTGGCGGCCAGGGAGGCACCATGCACGGTCGAGGCATTCGTCGTCTTGGGTGGTTCACGCACGTCCTCTGGTTTCGCGTCGCGGCGTTGGCCGTCGCGGCGACCGCGGGATGCGGCCCGCTGGGAGCCGAAGCGCCGGACACCGGCGTCCCCCAGGTCGAGCAGGTGGAGCAGGGGCTGACGCAGGTGACGGGCTTCGGGTCCAACCCGGGCAACCTCCAGATGTTCCGGCAGGTGCCCGCGGGCGTGCCGGCCAATGCACCGCTGGTGGTGGTGTTGCACGGGTGCACGCAGAACGCCGCGGGCGTGGAGCCCGGTGGGTGGACCGCGGCGTCGAACGTCTACAAGTTCTACGTCGTCTACGCGCAGCAGCCGAGCAGCAACAACCCCACCAGCTGCTTCAACTGGTTCGAGCCGGGGGACATCGCGCGCGGCGCGGGTGAGGCGCTGTCCATCAAGCAGATGGTGGACGCCATGAAGGCCGCCTACTCCATCGACCCGGCGCGGGTGTTCGTCACGGGCTTCTCCGCGGGAGGCTTCATGGTTCCCGCCATGTTGGCCACCTACCCGGACGTCTTCGCGGCGGGCGCCATCAACTCGGGCGGTCCGTACCGGTGCGCCAACTCCATGACCGAGGGCTTCAGCTGCATGAGCCCCGGCGTGAGCAAGACGCCCGCGGCGTGGGCGGACCTCGTGCGCAACGCATACCCGGGCTACACGGGCCCCCGGCCGCGCGTCTCCATCTGGCATGGCACGAATGACTTCACGGTGAGGCCCGCCAACCTCACCGAGTCCATGAAGCAGTGGACCCAGGTGCACGGCATCGACCAGACGCCGGACACGACGGACACCGTGGGGGGCTTCCCGCACAAGGTGTACCGGGACAGCGCGGGCACGGCGCTGGTGGAGACCTACGAGCTCACCGGCATGGGTCACGCCGTCCCGGTGGATCCGCAGTACAGCTTTCCCGGGAGCAGCACCGCCTGTGGCGCGACGGGCGCGTACCAGTCCGACGTGAACCTCTGTGGCGTGTATCACCAGGCGCTCTTCTTCGGGCTCATGGAAGCCAGCACTCCGCCGGATGACACCACTGCGCCCACGGTGAACGTGACGGCGCCCGTCTCCGGCGCCACGGTGAGTGGCACCGTGACGGTGACCGCGAGCGCTTCCGACAATGTCGGCGTCACGCGGGTGGACTTCTACGTGGATGGGAACCTCGTGGGCACGGCCAGCACGGCGCCCCATGCGTTCAGCTGGAACACCACGACGGTCGCCAACGGCTCGCATGTGCTGGGGGCCCGGGCGTTCGATGCGGCGGGGAACTCCGCGCTGGACGCGGACACGTCCGTCACGGTGAGCAACAGCGGGACGACGCCGACGACGGTCAGCTTCACCAGCATCGCGGCGGAGGATGGCTACGTGAAGGCGAACGCGGACGGGAGCGCGGCGGAGCTCGGGGCGCTCACGGGCCTGGCGCTCGGACGAGGGGTGGACGGCAAGCACAACCGCTCCCTGCTGTCGTTCGACACGTCCAGCCTGCCGGACACCGCCAGCATCACTCAGGCGTTCCTGACCCTCTCCTATTCGTCCGGCTCCGGAGACCCCTGGGCCAGCCCCGCGGGCAACACGCTCGTCATCGACGTGGCCACGGGGACCTTCAACGCTGCCGCGACGGAGACGGGCGACTGGGGCGCCTCCGCGACCGCGAGCGCCGTGGCGGGCGTCGCGAAGTTCACCTCGGGCACCATCCGCTCCACGGACTTCGCGGGGACGGGGACGTCCGCCGTCAACAAACTGGGCCGGACGCAGCTGCGCCTGCGCTTCGCCCAGAATCCCGCGGCGACGGCCTACCTCTTCGTGAAGGACGGTGCGAACGCCACGCTCACCGTCGTCTACTCCCCGTAGTCCACGCACGCCGCCCCGGGGGACATCCGGGGCGGCGTCAGGAGAGGGATTGAACGCGGTTCGTGTCATCCGACGAAACCCGGGCTCGCTCGACGCACATTTCCGGCTGCTCTATGTTGGGCATTCGATGAGGCGACATCAGCCCGGCCGCAAGGCGACCTCGGCGCACCTGGAGGGGCTCGGGTCCTCGCTGATGCATACCGTCCGCGTCTGGCAGTTCGCTCCGGTCCACACCCGATGGACCGCCGTGCTCCCCGTCCGGGCAGGACGCGAGGAGGAGGCGCGGCGGTGGGTGACCGAGGCGCTGGCGCGGAACCCGGACATGGGAGGGGGACCGCCGCGCAACGCATTGAAACCACGAGGCCCGGACGCGATGCCGGGCCTCGTGGACGTTCAAGACCGCTCAGCTCTCAGCCTGCTCCGTGCCCGGATGGTCGGCGTCGCAGACCGGCGCGGTGTCGTCGGAGCGCTGGCTCTGCTCGGAGGAGACCGAAGCGTTCTCCTGCGAAGGCTGCGCGGGCTGGAAGCAGTAGCCCGCCGCGCCACAGGTGGTGAGGCGGATCCCCAGGAAACAGGGGTCGTCGCAAACACCCTCGCAGGTATCATAGCACTGCAGCGGAAACGCAAAGGCGGACGCGGGGGCCACGGCGAGGACAGCGGCGACGGCGAGAAGGGACTTCTTCAGCGCGTTCATCGGCACTCCTGGGTGTGGGAATGTGCCTGCGCGAAGGACAGGCACGCCTCGCAGCAGAAGCGCGTACCGGGAGACAATGACAGACGCCCTACGTCAGAACTGTTTCCGGCCTGACGCTTACACCCCCCCCAAGATCCATCCCAGCAAGAGTCAACTGAAAGCCGGCCCCGCTCGCGCCGCGAGTCAGCTTCGGACCAGCAGAGCCTGGCCGCGGACCCAGTACTCCCCATTCCGACGGAGCAGGAGTTCCTCTACGTCCTGAAGCCGTGCCCCTGACGATACCTGACAGACCCTTGTCACTCCGGGTGGATAGGTCCTCCCCCTCCACCCGTGCCATCCCAGAGGTTCGTCTTGAAGCTCTACTTCCACCCCCTGTCCGGAAACTCGCGCCGCGTGCTGCTCGTGGCCGCCCACCTCGACATTCCCCTCGAGCGCATCGTGGTGGACCTCACCACGGGCAAGCAGCGCGAGACGTCGTACCTGGGCATCAACCCCAACGGGCGCGTCCCCGTCCTGGACGACGGCGGCTTCGTGCTCTGGGAGTCGCGCGCCATCATGGTGTACCTCGCCGAGAAGACCCCGGGGCAGACCCTGCTCCCGACGGACGCGCAGGGCCGCGCCGACGTGAACCGCTGGCTGTTCTGGTGCTCGTCCCACATGGCCCCGGCGAACACCGTGCTCGTCCAGGAGAACTTCGTGAAGCAGCGCACCGGCCGCGGGCCGCCGGACCCCGCCGAGGTCGCGCGCGGCGAGGCCCTCTTCGCGCAGACCGCTCCCGTGCTGGACTCGCACCTGGCGGGCAGGACGTGGGTCACGCAGGAGCGCCTGACGCTCGCGGACCTCTCGCTCGCCGCGTCGTTCGCCCTCGCGGGCCCGGCGCGCCTGCCCCTCGAAGGCTACGCGAACCTCCGGGCCTGGCTGGGGCGCGTGCAGGAGCTGGAGGCGTGGCAGCGCACCGCGCCCCCCATGCCGCCGCCGGCCGCCCGGAGCTGAGCAGCCGCTCGCGGCGTTGGAGGTCCGCGGTGTCGGCGTACTCGCCGCGGTCCCCTACCCACTGGACCGCGCCACAGCGCGTGCAATCTCCAGGTGATTTCAATGGCTGGATTGACGCAGGAAGGCACGTCCCTGCTGCTTGCTTCAAGACCTGCTCACCGGGAGACTCCGGGATTGCCGTCCACCCCACGAGGAAGTCCTCCATGTCCCTGAAGCATGTGTTCGCGGTCGTGACCCTGCTGTCGACGTCCGCCTTCGCCGAAGAAGACCTCAAGCCCGCCCAGGAAGAAGCCAAGGCCAAGTTGGAGGAAGAGATCGAGGACGACCTGAAGGCGACCAACGACAAGTGCGGCACCAAGCTCGAGGTGAAGACCGACTTCCAGAACTTCAAGACCGACGATTGGTCGGGCACGAGCTTCAGCTCGTACTGTGAGGCGGTCATCCAGGAGATCGGGTCCATGTGTGAAAACCGCCCCGCGTACAAGAAGGTCATCGCCAAGAAGGTGACCGGCGTGGCGTGCCTGTTCGGCGGCGTGAAGCCCGTGGAGAAGAAGGACGGCTCCAACGACGCGACGCTGCGCAACATGTCGCTCGACAAGGGCGTGTTCACGTACCACATGTCCCCCAAGGGCCACGCGAACCTCGGCGACAACACCAAGGCCACGCTCGAGAAGGCGTTCAACTGAGCATGCCCCGGACCCTTGCTCCCGCGCTCATGCTGGCGGCGATCCTCGCGACGACGGCGGCGCACTCCCTGGAAGCGGTGGCGGGCAAGGTCTACCGGGGCACCGACGGCCAGAGCGTGGAGGTCGTCACGTTGGAGCCGCGCACGGCATCCGAAGTCTTGATCCGCGTGCGCGGCATCGACTCCGAAGAGGACGGCATCGCGCTGCGCGCCACCCTGAAGAAACACTCACGCGGCGCCGACTATGTGACCCGCCACCGGGGAGGCGACTACGTCATCCTCCTCCAGCGCGACGGGCGCTATGAGGCAGTCCTGCCCGGAGTGCAGGCGTTCCCCGTCAAGTTCAACCAGGACGCGACGGACAAGGCCTCCACCGCGGAGGTGCTCACCGCGCACCAGCAGCAACTGGAGTCGGGGCGGATCGCCGCCTTCCAGAAGAAGGCCTGGCCCCACCTGGAGAAGAAATACACGGCCCGCGCGAGTGAAGCCGTCGCCGCGTTGAACAAGGCCTGCGGCACTTCCTCCACCTTCACCTTCGAATGGAAGAGCTTCAGCGACGAGGTGATGGCGGAGTTGGACGTGTGGGCCGCCTGTGCTCCGCTCGTGAGCCGCGCCCAGGCCCACTGCGCCTCGGTGAAGACCGTCACGTCGCTGGTCTGCCGCTTCGGTCCGACGCTCGGGCTGGAGCGCGGCGGAGACACGCTCACCTTCACCACCACCCCGAAGGGCGCGGCCGAAGGGCCCGCGGTCCTGGACAGGAACCTCTCTCGATGATCCGTCGACTCGTGGTGGCCGCCAGTCTCTTCGCGGCGGACGCGGTGGCCCGGGAGCCGGTGACGCTGGAGGACCTCCAGACCCTGGCCTCGCAGAAGGCCTGGGCGGAGCTGCTGGAACGCGCGGAGGACCTCCCCGCTCCCAAGCGCACCGACGCGTGGCGGGCCCTGGTCACCGACGCGGCGGCGGCCGACGTGGAGACCCTCGCCCCCAGCGACAAGGAGCCGTTCGCCGCCACACAGCGGGCGCGCGCGCTGGGCCGGCGGTATGCCTTCCTCCCCAAGGCACCGCGCTTCGCCACCGCCCGCGATCAGGGCGCGAGCAAGGACCTCCAGCGATGCCTCGAACGCGACCGGCGCGGTTGCATCGACACCTTCCTGGAGCTCACGCCGGACCTGGCGCCCGAAGCGGCGCTCCAGGCCGCGCACCTCGTGAAGCAGGGGCACTTCGCCTACGTGGCGATGCCGCTCTTCGCGTTGGCGGTGGGAGGCGGCAAGGACGTCAGCGCCTGCAAGGACGCGGCGCTCGCCGAGACGGTCATCGCGGCGCTCGGCCTTCCCAAGGAGGACCCTCGCGCGGTCCAGGCGACGAAGGTGGCCTTCGAGCGCTGCTGGTCCGCGCTGGGCCCGAAGCTCAAGGCGGCGACCGTGGGCGCTTCGTCGTACTTCCTGGCGAACACCTGCCAGCCCATGCGCGCCCGGAAGGCGCTGAGCGAGCTACAGGACGACCTCTGCAAGGACGAGGAGCTGTAGCAGGCCGGTGGAGAAGCCGTGCAGCCCTCATTGGACACACGCCCTCAGGCCGCGCTCCCCACTGGAGCGCGGCAGGGGGATTGGGCATGGGCGCCGAGGTGTCCGCCATGCGGATGAGGGATCGCTGCGCGTTCGACACCGCCGGGTCCGTCATCGACGGCGCGCGCATCGCGTCGAGCGGGTTGAGAGGCATGGGGGTGCCCTCGGTGGGCACCGCGCAGTGGCAGCCGCCACAGCGGGTGACGACCATGGCTTCGACCTCGCAGGCTGAGGCGGACGGCTCTGGAGGCGGGCCCCCCGCGTCGGGGACGGAGGCGTCGGGCGACGCGCTTCCGCCAATCGTTCCCTTGCAGCCGACCAGCAGCAGCAGGACCAACAGCAGCACCTGATTCCTCATGACCGCGACTATCGGGCTCCCCCGCGAAGGGGCCGCAAGTCCAGGACGCCTGAAGGCGCGCCCTGGTCCGGTCAGGACGACGTCAAAGAGCGCGGCCCGGCAACTCCACCTCCAGGGGCGAACTCGCGGAGCCCACTGCCTCCACCCATGCGGCGACCTTCGTCAGGGCGAGGAAGAGGGCCGGACCCGCGCCTCGCGCTAAGACGGGACTCCTGCGCCAGCGCTTCGTGACGGAGGCGAGCAGGACAGGCCCACCCCTACCCCCCGGTCCCAAGCAGGCATGCCCTGAAGGCCCCCTGCCGCATGGAGACGGGCCTGCCCAGACTTGGGGAGAAGCAATCCCACTCAAACCCACGAACTCGCCGCCATCCAACCGCGGATAATCCGTTGCGGAGCCTTGTTCCGTTCCAGCGGCTCACGCCTTTTCTGGAGTCGCCCTCGTCAAATCAGAAAAGGCCAGCAGGGGTGAAACGCAGGCTGGAATTCGCGAGGAGGGCGCATCTTCAGCACTTCTCTCGCAATCAATGGCCTGAAGGCTCCAAGTCGATAACGACTATTTAGAGAGAGCCATTCGTCGTCATTTAAATCCAACCAGGCACCTGCTGAAATCTGGGGCGACTCAGAGACCCCAGAAAATCCGACCTCAGTATAAACCTACACAGGCATTGGCGGCGCGCACACCGGGCGCGGTAGCGGCTTGCCAGTGATCCATCCGCTTCCGGTTTAGCCGCCGCTCCCGAGGGAAGCCTCTCGCTTCCGGCGTTCGCGCTCTCGGCGCTGCTGGCGTGAACGCGCCGTCACCTCCGCGATGAGCAGAATGCGCTCCTCCAACTGCTCCAGCGTCACGCCCCGGCTCATCATCGCATGAGACAGTAGCAACGGGGCGCAGCGAGCCAGTGCCAGTGCCAGTACCAGCGCGAGCCGCCCCGTCGCCTGCTGCGAGTCCGGCTCGCCTGCCTTCTGCCGCAGCGACAGTTCCAGCAGGCGCGAGAGGGCCAGGGCAATCACCTTGGCGTACACCAGCGAGAGCACCGCGCCAGGCCGGGTGGCGCGCAGCGCCGACATCCCCACGCCGGATTTGAGGGCCTTGAAGAGCAGCTCCACTCTCCAGCGCAACCGGTAGGCCTCGGCCACCTCGTGTGCCGTCAGCACCTCGCGGCCCACCGTCGTCAGGTACCAGCGCCGCTCGCCCTGCGGCCCTTCCACGGCCACCACGCGCGCGCAGGCCGTGCGCCCGTGCTTCTCCAACTGCACGTCCACGTCGATGACGCCGCCCTCCTCCTTGAGGACACCTTGCAGGAGTGCGTCAGTCAGGCGCATGCCACGCGCCCGGACGCGCTCGCCCTTGCCCACGTGCACCCGCAGCACCTTCGGGTCATGCTGGGCCTTCAGCCGCACCAGGAAGTGGGCCCCGGCCTCGATGGCGTCGAGGTAGCGGCCCGTGTCCGTGTACCCCAGGTCCATGAAGGTGAGCGTGCCGGGCGCCAGCGCCTCCTCGGGCAGGGCGCGCGTGTCCTGGGTGCGCTGGGACGTCACGTCTTCGGCCACCGGTAACTCGTCGCGCAGCGACACCAGTGCGTGCCACTTGAAGGCGGCCGGCCGTGCCTCGCTGGTGGACGGGGCCCAGTCCGCTGCCAGCCGCCGCAGCAGTTGGCACGTGGAGTCGGCCACCTGCACGTCCGTGAACTCGTCCAGCAGTGCCCCCCAACTCGTTGAAGGGCTTGTCCTCGCCGACGGCCTCTCGTACGGCACGGATGGCCCGGCTCTCCACCTCGCGCATCAACTGCCCGAAGGCGTCGCTGAAACGCTCGAAGAAGGCGCTGGGCGACAGCTTCTGCCCGGTGAGCGCGCGGCCTCCAGGATGTCCTCGGCCGACACCAGCGCGCGCAATCCCTCAGCCACCTTCGTCCTCGGCGTGCTCTTCTTCATATCGACAAAGTGTTCCTGGCACCCCGTTCCCGCGAACCTGTCTGCTCGGCTGCCCTTATGTCTTTGATTCTGCTCGGCTTTTCCCCATCACGCGAAGCGGACGCGGATGGGGCTCCACCAGAAGGCGGGGGAGGCATTTCAGCGCCTTTGGGGCTCCGAGCATCCGGACTCCCTGGCCGCGATGAACAACCTGGGGCACACGTTGAAAGCAATGGGGGAACGCACCCAGGCGCGAGAGGTCCAGCCACACGAGTAGACCCCTTCTACTTCGCGGACGTGCGGGAGCAGATGAAGTGGGGCATGGGTGTGCTGGCGTCACCTCCGCTCGAAGGTTTGACGCTTGGCCGCGCTCCTGGGACTTACCGGCGCTGTCGGCGGTGCGCTGCTATTCCCCATCATGCCCCCGATTCGCGGTGACGTTCAAATGCATGTCATGGACTCTGTATCCATGGTCCTCAAGTGCTTGCTGGCTGGTCGCTAGAGGACGCTGGCCATTCGCATGTTGCGCGCCGAACAGGAGGGAGAAAGGAATAGTGTCATTCATTTCATGGGGGGATGGTCCATTCCGGGCTCCATCCTGCTCCTTGGGGGAGACACTCGATGCGAAGCCGTCAAGGTGTGCTGTGGTCGTGGGGGCTGGGCGTAACACTGGCCTTGTCGCTGGGGGCGTGTGGTGTGGAGTCCCGTCCTCCCGCGGATGGGGTGTCTCAAGAAGACCACGGGGCGTTGACGAGTGAGCCGCTGGAAGCCTCGTTGACGTGGGACCCGTATGCGGACGCGGTGGCGTCGGGCACTACGGCGACGGTTCTCAACGCGAGCGCGGCGCTGGGCGCTCCGGACGGGCAGGCCGCGACACTGCTGGGCTTGCTCAACACGGCGCTGGTGCTGGACCTGGGTCAGGGCGAGGAAGGCACCGGCGACCTGCGCGTCTATTACCAGGGCCTGTCGTTGGCGCTGGTGGCCCAGGTGGACTTCCTGAAGGCGGATGGGACCTTCATTGGTTCCAGCTCGTTGCACCTCGTGGAGCTGGGCCTGGGGACGCATATCGCGGTGGCGACGTACCCGGGGAACCAGCCCTATCGCTACGTGCGCCTGAGGGGCGCGGTGGCGCTCTACCTGGTGGACGCGGTGGAGACGTCGCTACGGCCCGTCTGTGGTGATGGGGTGCTGGGCGGGTTCGAAATCTGTGACGACGGCAATCAACTCTCTGGAGACGGCTGCAACAGCGTCTGCGAAGTGGAGCCGGGCTACACCTGTACGGGACAGCCGAGCGTCTGCGCCGACATCGACGAGTGCGCCAACGGGACGGCGAACTGCCAGCCGGGTGAAATCTGCGTCAACACGCCCGGGAGCTACACCTGCGAGCCCGACCTCTGCGCGGGGGTGGTCTGCGCGCCTCTCGACGCGTGCCACATCGCGGGCACCTGTAATCCGTCGACCGGGCAGTGCTCCAATCCGGCGGCCCCCAATGGAACGGCGTGCAGCGACGGCAACGCCTGCACCCAGCCGGACACCTGTCAGGAGGGGGTCTGCACCGGTGGCCCGCTCGTCGGCGACACGACCAGCAACCTGGCCCACCGGTGGACCTTCGACGAGGCCAGCGGCAGCACGGCCCTGGACTCGGCGGGTACGTCGAACGGAACGCTGGGCAGTTCGGCGTCGCGGACGGTCAGCTTCGACGGCTCCGGCGCAATCACCCTCACGCCCACCCAGCAGTGCGATCTCAACGCCCACGTCGACTTCGGCCTCGCGCCCGGGCAATTCGGGACGGACGCCTTCACCGTGAGCTATTGGCTGAAGACGACCTTCAACGGCCCCCGCAGCGGAGATCTCATCGGGAACCGGGTGGTCGGGAGCGCAGGCAACTTCCTCTCGGCAAGGCTCAACGGCAGCACCTCGGTAGCGTCGCTTGAGATGTACGAGAACGCGGCAGGCACCAACGGTGCAGGCGTCAACGTCTCTCCATCGCCGCTCAACAACGGCAGCTGGCACCACGTCGTCTATACCCGCGGCGGGACCTCGCTCAAAGTGTACATTGACGGCGTGCTGGTCGGCTCCGCGACCAGCGCTGCGCCGACGAACCTCACGGGCGCCAATTCGTTCCGCATCGGCCGCAGGCTGCCGAACTGCCTGAGCACCTTCTCCAGCATTCCGGCTTCGTTCGACGATGTCCGGACCTACAGCCGCGAGCTCACCGCCTGCGACGTCGCCGTGCTGAACACGCCCTAGCACCAGGGCCGCGCCCCGGCGACGGTCGAGCCGGGGCACGGTCGTGGATTGCCGCCAGCCGCGTTACGACGGAGGCTCTGAAACAGGTTCGAGCCAGCCTTTGAATGCGCCGCCAACCTGGCCATGAGTCATGAGCGCGGCAAGGCCACATTCACCGAGGAAGCCATGGGCGGCACGCGCGCGGACGGCGCGCGCGTAGGCGAGCTGCTCGTCGCTGACAGCCTGGAGGGGCGGCACCTCCAGCCCTGCTACGGTGAGGACCTCGTTCCGGCTTCGCCTCTGCCTCCGCTTGAGGGAGCAGAAATGGCCGGAGTTTCGCGCCCGGAGCGAAGACACCGTGAAACCTCGTGAGGTTCGACCGAGGCGGAGGTATCAGGGACGCCACGCGACGTAAGAGTTCCAGTCCGGTGAAGAAGAGGTGTGTGGTGCCGTCTGGCAACGGACGCTTCATCCGCCAAGCAATGCGGCCGTCCTCCGCTCGTGACAAACGCTCCAGCGCCTGCCGATCATTGGCGTGCAGGGAGAATCCCTCCAGGAACGCCGGGCGAGCAGGCGCCCACACGATTCGGCAGGGGCGCAGCGTGTGCTTCAGTGCTAGGCCCTACTGCCATGTCCGGCGACTCACCCCTCGCCGGACATGGCAGTAGGGCCTAGCACTGAAG
>NZ_RAWP01000145.1:0-20167 GCF_003668935.1 Corallococcus sp. AB032C
CCCCGCCTCCCGCGGCCGTGGTGGAGACGCCCCGGGCCGCCGAGCCGACCCCGGCCACGGCGACACCGCGCAGTCCTACGCAGGAGAGTCCCCGCTTGCCCAACCCCCCTACGCGCTCGCCGGTCCCGCCCACCGCACGGACGCCTTCTTCCACGTCGACGTCCGCGACGGTCATCTCCCGAGGTCCCGGTTACGTGCAGCGTCCGGGTTCCACGGGCGGGCGCCCTGGTGGGCCGCCGGGCAGCCGTCCGGGTGGTCCGGGTGGTCCCGGCAGCCGTCCGGGTGGTCCGGGTGGTCCTGGCAGCCGTCCTGGCGCGCCCATGCAGGGCCGTCCGGGTGGGCCGCCCATGAACCGTCCGGGAGCGCCCATGCAGGCGCGTCCGGGCCAGATGGGGCCGGTGCGTCCGTCCTCGCCGCCCACGGCCGGCACGGGTGCCCCGGTGCAGCCGACCGGCCCGACCATCATGGTCGGCGGCGTCCCGCACGCCCAGGTCGCGCCCACGCCGGGTGCCCAGGCGCGCCCCACGGCCACCCAGGCCGTGGTGATTTCGCGCCCGCTCATCCAGGTCCGCCGCGTCACGCCCACCACGACCCAGGCCAAGCAGTACCCCATGGCCCCGGGCCGCACGGCGCTGGGCACGGAGAAGCGCGAGTACAAGGTCGTCCCGGATCACCTGGGTCGCGGCCGCGAGCTGGTGGACGTCTCCAAGAACAAGGAGCGTGGCCAGCGCAAGCGCACGGGTCCTGAGACGACCAGCGTGTCCAAGCAGGAGCTGTCGGACATGGTCTGGGGCCGCATCCAGATCCCCGTCCGCGGCAAGAAGCGCAAGCCCACGAAGAAGGGCGCCAAGACGCAGATCACCCAGATGGCCGAGGAGAAGAAGGTCATCAAGCTCCAGGAGGGCATCAGCGTCTCCGACCTGGGTCAGCGCATGGGTATCCGCACCTCGGAGCTCATCAAGAAGCTGATGGCCATGCAGAAGATGGCCACGGCGAACCAGATCCTGGACGCCGACACCGCGGAGCTCATCGCCACCGACTACCACTGGAAGGTGGAGCGCGTCGGCTTCGAGGTGGAGGACTACCTGCCGGAGGTCGCGGCCAAGGCCGAGGACGAGCGTCCCCGTCCGCCGGTGGTCACCATCATGGGCCACGTCGACCACGGCAAGACGAGCCTCCTGGACGCCATCCGCCAGGCCAGCGTGGCCTCGGGCGAGGCGGGCGGCATCACCCAGCACATCGGCGCGTACAGCGTGTCCACCGCGCGCGGAGACGTCACGTTCCTGGACACCCCGGGCCACGAGGCCTTCACGTCCATGCGCGCCCGTGGCGCCAACGTGACGGACATCGTGGTGCTGGTGGTGGCCGCGGACGACGGCGTGATGCCCCAGACCATCGAGGCCATCAAGCACGCCAAGCTGGCGGAAGTGCCCATCGTCGTCGCCATCAACAAGATGGACGTCCCGGGCGCCAACCCCGACCGCGTGAAGAAGGACCTCGCGAGCCAGGAGCTGGTGCCGGAAGAGTGGGGCGGCGACACCATCATGGTGCCCGTCTCCGCGAAGACGAAGATGAACCTGGATCTCCTCCTGGAGAACCTGGCGCTGCAGGCGGAAGTCCTCGAGCTGACGGCGAATCCCTCCCGTCCGTCCGTGGGCGCCGTCGTGGAAGCGAAGCTGGAGCGTGGCCGCGGACCCGTGGCCACGGTGCTGGTGCAGGAGGGCACGCTCAAGCTGGGCGACGCCATCGTCACCGGCACGCACTACGGCCGCGTCCGCGCCATGAACAACAGCCGCGGCGAGGCGGTGAAGGAAGTGAAGCCGGGCTACTGCGCGGAGGTCGTCGGCCTGTCCGGCGTGCCCACCGCGGGTGACGCCATCAACGTCGTCTCCGACGAGAAGGCGGCCAAGCAGATCGCCGACCACCGCGGCATGAAGGAGCGGCAGACGGAGCTCGGCAAGGTCAGCCGCGAGTCCCTGGAGCAGCTCTTCGCCAAGACGAAGGCGGGCGGCGGTCCCAAGGAGCTGCGCGTCATCATCAAGGCGGACGTGCAGGGCTCGGCGGAGGCCGTGCGCCAGGCGGTGGACAAGCTCACCACGCACAAGGTGCGGGTGGTCATCATCGACGCGGGCGTGGGCGCCATCACGGAGACCGACGTCATGCGCGCCGCCGCCTCCAAGGGCGTCGTGCTGGGCTTCAACGTGAAGCCGGAGTCGGGCTCGGAGGCCGCGGCCAAGGCGCAGCAGGTGACGCTGCAGAGCTACTCCATCATCTACGAGCTCATCGACGGGGTTCGCTTGGAGATGGAGGGCCTCCTGGAGCCCATCCGCACCGAGCGCAAGCTGGGCCGTGCGGAGGTGCGCAACACCTTCAACGTGCCGAAGCTGGGCACCATCGCCGGCGCGGCCGTCCTGGACGGCGTGATGAAGCGCGGCTCGTTCGTGCGCCTCATGCGCGAGAACAAGCAGCTCTTCTCCGGGAAGATGGCGTCGCTGCGCCGCTTCAAGGATGACGTGAAGGAAGTCGCGCAGGGCTTCGAGTGCGGTATCGGCATCGAGAACTTCAACGACCTCAAGGCCGGCGACATCATCGAGGCCTACGAGATCGAGGAGACCCGGCAGAGCCTCTCGTAGTCCTGGAGAGGCGCACTCGACGGACCCCGGGGAAGGCCCCACCTTTCCCGGGGGATGGACGACGCGACGGCGCCTGGGCGTGGATGACGCGCCCGGCGGCCGTTGGCCTGGGGGACCTCTATGTTCGTCGGAGTCGCACGCCTCACCCTCCAGATTCCGGAGAGCGCCTCGCTGAAGTCCAAGCGGCAGGTGCTCCGCCGGGTGACGGACCGGGTGAAGGCCCGCTTCAACGTGGCCGTCGCGGAGGTGGACGACCAGGACCTCTGGCAGAAGGCGTCGGTGGCCCTGGCCGTGGTGGGCAACGCGCGCGGGCACGTGGATGAGCAGCTGGAGAAGATCATCCACTTCATCGAAGAGATGTACGTCGCGCCGCTGATGGCCCGGGAGACGGAGATCGTCGCCTTCGGGGACACGCTCTATTCGGACAAGGGGCCGGTGGCTGGCGCCTTCCGTGCCCCGGCGAAGGTGCCGGAGCTGGAGGACGAGGACGCCCACCTGTCTCCCGAGGACGCGAACTCGCACTCGGAGGCGGCGATTGCCCGCTTCCTGCGCAGCGACCGCTCGCTGGCGGAGGCGGAGGGGCTGGGTTCGTGGGAGCAGCGGCACGAGGGCGCGGGCCCCGGGCCCGGGACTTCACGACCCACGGGTGAGGGTGGAACGCTGAATCTGGACGACGCGCGGGCCAAGGCCCGGGCGCTGCGCAACCCGCGAGATTGGGAGAAGAAATGACGACGCATTCACGACCCGAGCGCGTGGGGCAGGAAATCCAGGCGGCCATCGGAGCCCTGCTGACGCGCGGAGAATTGCGCGACCCGCGCATCGGCTTCATCACCATCACCGGCGTGAAGGTGTCGCCGGACCTGCGGGTGGCGAAGGTCTTCTATTCGATGCTGGGCACGGACCAGGAGAAGGCGGACACGCAGAAGGGCCTGGAAGCGGCCAAGGGCTTCGTGCGCCGCGAGGTGACGTCCGCGGTCAACCTGCGCGTGTCGCCGGAAATCTTCTTCGCCTTCGACGCGTCCGTGGGCGAGGGCGATAAGATCGACCGGCTCCTGCGCGAGGTGCGCGGCAAGGAAGGCTGGTAGGCCCCGCTTCATGGACGGCGTTCTCGTCATCGACAAGCCCCTGGGCCCCACGTCCTTCGACGTGGTCCGGCAGGTGCGCGGCCTGCTGAAGGTGAAGAAGGCGGGCCACACGGGCACGCTGGACCCCATGGCCACCGGCGTGCTGCCGGTGTGCCTGGGAGAGGCCACCAAGGTCGCCGGCATCATCACGGAGGGCGACAAGGCCTACGACGCCGTGGTGCGGCTGGGCGTCGAGACGGACACCCAGGACGCCCAGGGCAAGCCCACGGCGCAGGCCCCGGTGCCCCCGCTGACGGCCCCGCTGCTGGAGGCGGCGCTCGCCCGGTTCCGGGGCACGTTCGACCAGGTGCCGCCCATGTACTCGGCGGTGAAGGTGGCCGGGAAGCGGCTCTACGAGCTGGCGCGCGCCGGGGAAGAGGTGGAGCGGGCCAGCCGCAGCGTCACCGTGCACGAGCTGGTGCTGCGCGACTTCTCCGCGGACCGGCTGACCCTGTCGGTGCGGTGCACCAAGGGGTTCTACGTGCGCACGCTGGCGTACGACCTGGGCCGCGCGCTGGGCTGCGGGGCGCACCTGGAGGCGCTCCGGCGCACGATGAGCGGCCCCTTCACCCTGGCGCGCGCGCTGCCCCTGGGGGACCTGGCGTCCCTGTCTCGCGAGGCGGTGGCCGGGCGGCTGGTGTCGCTGGCGGACGCGCTGACGGACCTGCCGGCGGTCCGGGTGAACGCGGACGAGGCCCGGAGGGTGTTGCACGGCGTCCCCGTGGAGGTTGCTCCCGTGCCCGGCCGGGTGCGGGTGCTGGGCCCGGATGACGCGCTGCTCGCCATGGCGGAAGTGGTGGGCGGACGGCTGCGCTACCAGCGGGTGTTCAACTGAGTGGCCACCCGCACCCATGACATCACCGTGAGCGTGGCCCCGGGCCTTCGCGGCGCCTTCGACGGGCGGCGCGAGCTGTCCCTGGGCGTACCCGCGACGGCGGGCATCGGCGACGTGGTGGAGGCGCTCCTGCGCTTGTATCCCCGTACACGTCAGTTGTTGGCGGGCGATGGTGGCGAGGCGGCGGGGCCGTACCTGCACGTGGCCATGGATGAGGCCTCGGCCCGGGAGCTCTCCCCAGGCGGAGGCGGAATTCCGGGCGGTTGCCGGTTGTACGTCTTCGCACTGTCCCGGCCCCCCAAGGGCGGACGGACCGTCGGCGAAGGTTGACCCCCCAGGGGGTGAAGCTTATAAGCGGCCCGCTCGTTAGAAGGACCATGAGGCCGGGTCTGTACCCCTCCGCGGACCCAGGCGGCACGAGCGGTCACCCCGGAGCGGGATTCAGGAAGAAGCCCATGTCGTTGCATCAGGAACGCAAGAGCGAGCTGGTCACGAAGTACCGCACCCACGAGTCCGACACCGGCTCGCCCGAGGTGCAGGTGGCGCTGCTGTCCGAGCGCATCAACATGCTCACCGAGCACTTCAAGACCCACAAGAAGGACCACCACTCCCGCCGCGGTCTGCTGAAGCTGGTCGGTCAGCGCCGCCGCATGCTGGACTACCTCAAGTCCAAGGACGTGGCGCGCTACAAGAAGCTCATCGAGGGTCTCGGCATCCGCAAGTAGTCCTCGAGCAGCACCCGGGGCGCTGGCACACCACCAGCGCCCCATGCATTTGGGCAGCACGTTTCACGGCGAAGGAGTGGGCGAGGGAGAGGTGGAGGCGGGCTCTTTTGGTTTCCGTTCAGACCGGCCGACCCGGAAGTCACGGGTGGGCGGGTGTGATCAGGGATCAAGAGGTCTGGTCCATCCCTCCGGCGCTCCGCAACGGAGCCCGTTTCCGCAGTACAGGCAGCGTTCGTCTGGCATGTGCCTGCTTCAGGCCCTGGCGACCGCTCAATCCCAGAGGGCCCCTTCCGGGCGGCTCCTGCCCCACGCACGTGGGCGGGCCGCGGCTGGCAAGGGTCCTCGCACGCGAAGCAGGCACAGAGGCCACACGACATGTTGAAGAAGAGCGTCAAGATTGGTGAGAACGAGCTGAGCATCGAGACGGGCCGCCTGGCCAAGCAGGCCGACGGTTCCGTGGTGGTCCGCTACGGCGACACCATGCTGCTCGTCACCGCGGTGAGCGCGCGGGAGAAGAAGGACATCGACTTCCTGCCCCTCACGGTGGAGTACCAGGAGAAGCTGTACTCGGCGGGCCGCATCCCGGGCAGCTACTTCAAGCGCGAGGGCCGCCTCACGGAGAAGGAGACGCTGGCCTCCCGCGTGGTGGACCGCTCCCTCCGTCCGCTGTTCCCAGAAGGCTACGCCTACGAGACGCAGGTCATCTCGTCCGTCATCTCCGCGGACCCGGAGAACGAGGGTGACATCCACGGCATCACCGGCGCCTCCGCGGCGCTGTGGGTGTCTGACATCCCGTTCAACGGCCCCATCGCGGGCATCCGCGTGGGCCGCGTGGGTGGTCAGTTCGTGGCCAACCCCACCGCCAAGCAGCGCGAGCAGAGCGACCTGGACCTCGTCATGGCGGTGAGCCGCGAGGCCATCGTGATGGTGGAGGGTGGCGCGGAAGAGGTCAGCGAGGCGGACATGGTGGCGGCGCTGGAGTTCGGCCGTCAGAACGCCCAGCCCGCGCTGGACATCCAGGACCAGCTGCGCACGGAGCTGAAGAAGCAGGTCCGCTCCTACGACAAGCCCGCCACCATCGACGAGGGCCTGCGCAACCAGGTCCGCGAGCTGGCGCTGGAGGGCGTGAAGGCCGGCTACGCCATCAAGGAGAAGGGCGCGCGCTACGAGGCGCTCTCCAAGACGAAGAAGGCGGCGGTCGCGGCGCTCAAGGAGAAGCTGGGCGCGGAGTTCACCCCGCAGGTGGAGAAGCACGCCAAGCAGGTCATCGAGGACCTGAAGTACGACCACATGCGTGAGCTCACCGTGAACGGTGGCCGCATCGGTGACCGTCCGCACAACGTGGTGCGCTCCATCACCAACGAGGTGGGCGTGCTGCCCCGCACGCACGGCAGCGCGGTGTTCACCCGCGGCGAGACGCAGGCGCTCGTGGTCGCCACGCTGGGCACCAGCGAGGACGAGCAGCGGCTGGAGCTGCTCAGCGGCCAGGCCTTCAAGCGCTTCATGCTGCACTACAACTTCCCGCCGTTCAGCGTGAACGAGACCAAGCCCCTGCGCGGCCCCGGCCGTCGCGAGGTCGGTCACGGCGCCCTGGCGGAGCGCGCGCTTCGCAACATGATTCCGGCCAGCGACTCGTTCCCGTACACCGTGCGTCTGGTGTCGGAGATCCTCGAGTCCAACGGCTCTTCGTCCATGGCCTCCGTGTGCGGTGGCACGCTGGCGCTGATGGACGCGGGCGTTCCCATCAAGTCGCCGGTGGCGGGCATCGCCATGGGCCTGGTGAAGGAGGGTGAGAAGATCGCCATCCTGTCCGACATCCTGGGTGACGAGGACCACCTGGGCGACATGGACTTCAAGGTCTGCGGCACGTCCAATGGCATCACGTCCATCCAGATGGACATCAAGATCACCGGCCTCACCACGGAGATCATGAGCCGCGCGCTGGAGCAGGCGCGTCAGGGCCGCGTGCACATCCTGGCGGAGATGGCGAAGACGCTGAACGCGCCTCGCAAGGAGATCAGCCAGTTCGCGCCGCGCATCACCACCATCCAGATCCGGCCGGAGTTCATCAAGAACGTCATCGGGCCGGGCGGCAAGGTGATCAAGGACATCATCGCGCGCACGGGCGCGGCCATCAACATCGAGGACACCGGCCGCGTGGACATCGCCAGCGCGAACGGCGAGGCGGTGAAGGCGGCCATCGCGATGATCCAGGCGCTCACCCGCGAGGCGGAGATCGGGAAGATCTACACGGGCACCGTCCGGAAGATCGCCGAGTTCGGCGCCTTCGTGGAGCTGTTCCCGGGCACCGACGGCCTCATCCACATCTCCGAGCTGTCCGACAAGCGCGTGAAGAGCGTGTCGGACGTGCTGAGCGAGGGCGACGAGGTGCTGGTGAAGGTCGTCAGCATCGACAGGACGGGCAAGATCCGCCTGTCGCGCAAGGAGGCCATGGCCGAGCGCACCGCCGCGCAGGGCACGCCCCCGGCCGCGGCCGCCCCGGCCGCCCCGACGCCGGACGCGAAGGCCTGAAGCCGGCCCCCGTGTAGCGGCCCTCCGTGAGGAAGGCCGCGACCGGAAACGCCCCGTCTCCTCCCGCCTCCGGGCGCGAAGGGGCGGGGCGTTGTCATTGCGGGGTTGGGGGCTCTCCACCCGGCGGCGGCGCATGGCTCGAACCTGTCCGACTGTCGGACAGGTTTGGCGCGCCCGAGGCGGGAGCCGGCGGTGTTTTCGTCCTGGCAGGGTGGAGGCTTAAAACCCCGGGAGGGCCTCCCGCGTTGATGGGGGACCGCCCTGGAGGCGCTGCATGCCGGTCCACCCATCCAGCTCCTCGGAGCCTTCGAGCAGCTTCCTCACGGACGTGTCCCGGTTCCTGGGGGCGTTCCGCTGGGCATTCATGCCGCTGGGCCTGCTCGCGCTGGTCGCGGTGGGCGTGCACGCTGCGGCGGACACGCTGGATGACCGGTTGCTCACGGCGGTGGACCGGTTGGACTCCGCGTTCGATGCGTGGGTGGGCCAGTTCCCCGCGCTCGCTTCCATGGTGGATTGGGTGTCGCTGGAGACGCGCACCCGGCTGGCTCGGGGCCTGGCTCTGGCCTGGGAGCTGGCGGCGGACCTGCTCCTGGCGCTCCCGGCGCTCGGCTATCGCGAGACCGCCGCCGCCCGGCCCGTGGACCCCTGGCGTCCGGTGACGGCGTCCGCTTCGGAGGCCTCGTCGTGGAAGGCGCTGCTGCGGCGCTGTCTGCGGCGGCCCACTCCGATGCGGTGGGTGCGGCCGCTGGCCACCGCGGGCGTGGTGCTCGCGGGGGCGTGCACGGTGGCGCGGCTCGTCCAGGGCACGGTGTACCTGTCGTGGCGGCCGCTGTTCGGCGACGTGGCCTCGGACTGGGCGGCCCGGGGGCTGGCGGTGGCGGCGCTTCTCGGGGTGAGCGTGTCGCTGGGCTGGCGTGCGGTGCTGCGCAACCTCCAGCACGCGGACGCTGCGTGTGAGGCGGTGGGCTCGCGGCGGGCGTGGACTCGCGGGCTCTTGGGCTGCCTCGTGGTGGCGCCCTTGGGATTGGCGGCGGCTTGGGACGCGGCTCCGGTGCTGTCCTTCCTTCGCTGAGGCCCTGACGCATGTTCGCTCGACGCGCCCGGGGACTCTTGGACTTCACCTTCGCGCTGCTCTGCGTCTGGTGCGCGTACCACCACACGCCCGCGGGCGCGCTCTTGCGTCGCGCTGGCGCCTGGGCCTTCAACACGCGCACCACGGCCCGGCCGCTGCTCGCGTACTACGACGGAGTGAGCGGGACGGCCGTGCCCGTGCCGGACTCGCTGCCCGCCGCGCTGCTCACCCGCGTGCCCACGAGCGCGGAGGCGCTGGCGTGGGGGACGCACGCGGCGCTGAAGGCCCTGGAGCCGAAGGCCCGCGAGCCCTCGCTCGCGCTGGCTCGTGAGCTGGGCATCGCTCCGGAGACGCTGGTGGATCCCGCGAAGGGCCCGGCGGCGACGCGGCGGCTGCTGGACGCGCTCGCCATGGACTTCCCGTCGGAGGAGGCGCGGGTGACGGCGGTGTTCGCCGGGCGGGTGCCCGCGCGCTTCGCGCTGGAGCGGGTGGACGCGGAGGGGGGGGCGCTCAGCCTGGAGCGCCTGGCGAAGCAGCTGCCCCCGGGCTTCGAGGGCTCCTCCGTGGGCGCCGCGCAGGCGCTGGCGCTGTCCACGGCGCTGATGCTCGGGTGGCCGGTGTCGGAGAGCGCCCCGGTGACGAGCCCCTTCGGCTACCGCGTCCACCCCACGCTGCGCACGCGCCGGATGCACACGGGAGTGGACCTGGCGGTGCGCTCGGGCACGACGGTGACCGCGGTGGCCGCGGGCGTGGTGCGCCGCGCGAGCGAGGACTCCGTCAACGGCCGCGTGCTGGTGCTGGACCACGGGCGGGGTGTGACGACGGCGTACTGTCACAACTCGGAGCTGCTGGTGCAGGCGGGCACGCGGGTGGAGAAGGGGGAGGCCATCGCGCTGTCGGGCAGCACGGGCCGGTCCACCGGGCCGCACCTGCACTACCAACTGGAGCTGGCCGCTCGGCCGGTGGACCCGTTCGGGTTCCGCACCGCGCTGCGCATGGCGGACGGCGCGACCGAGCTGTGACAGGCCGGCCACACGACCCGTGACGTCGCCGCCAGGAAGTAGAGGGGGGCCGGGGTGCGTGTTACGGCGGGGGGCATGGACCCCACGCTGACCGTCCCCGTGCGCCGGGTGCGCTCGCATCCGGACCCGCTGCCCCTGCCGCGCCATGAGACGGAGCTGGCCGCCGGGCTGGACCTTCGGGCGGACATCGACGGGGAGCGGGTGCTCCAGCCCCTGGAACGGTTGGCGGTGCCGACCGGGCTGGCCTTCGCGCTCCCGGCGGGCTTCGAGGGGCAGGTGCGGCCCCGCTCGGGGCTGGCGCTCCGGCACGGGGTGACGTGCCTCAACTCCCCCGGGACGGTGGACGCGGACTACCGGGGGGAGGTGCAGGTGCTGCTCGTGAACCTGTCCAACACCCCCTTCACCCTGCGTCGGGGCGACCGGGTGGCCCAGCTGGTGGTGGCCCCCGTGACGGCCACGGCCCTGCGGGAGGTGGAGGTGCTGGAGGTGACTTCCCGGGGGGACGGAGGTTTCGGGTCCACCGGCCGCTAGGGCCCGGCGCGCAACGTCGTTCCTCAACGGCCTCGGAGCGGGCAGAATGGAGCCCCCCGGCCGTCCACCGGGGAGGCCGCCCCCCCGCGGCCCCGTTCCGGAGTTTCACTGCTTTGCTCTGCTACCGCTGCGGCAGCCATGTCCCCGATACGAGTGAAACCTGCGCCACGTGTGGCCAGAAGTTCGACGCGGCCGCGCGTCAGGCAGCGGGGGCGGCGCGCAAGCGAGGCACGGAAGGCGCGCCGTACAAGCCGGGCGACGTCGTCGCGGACCGTTACGCCATCCAGGAAGTCGTAGGGGCGGGGCCTCTGGGCTTCGTCTTCCGCGCGCAGGACCAGGCCATCGACGTGGAGGTGGCGCTGAAGGTCATCCAGCCCCGGCTGGTGCAGCAGCCGGAGGAGCGCACGCAGTTCGCGCTGTCCATGCGGGTGGGCAAGAAGCTCAACCACCCCAACCTGGTGCGCGTGTACGAGGAGGGCGTGGACGGGGACCGGCCCTTCTTCACCATGCAGCTGCTGGAAGGGCTCTCGCTGCGCCGGATGATGGAGCAGCGCGCGGCGAAGGGGCAGCTGTTCACGCTGAAGGAAGTGGAGCCGCTGCTGGCGCAGATGGCGGCGGCGCTGGACGGGGCGCACCGCTTCGGGCCGCACTCGGACGTGAAGCCGGAGAACGTCTTCGTCCTGCCGGACATGTTGAAGGTGTCGGACTACGGGCTGGGGCTCGCGGTGCCGCACCTGCCCTTCGTGCAGGCGCAGAAGGGGCACCGGGCGGCGGCGTACATCGCCCCTGAGTACGTGAATGGCGCGGAGCTGGACACGCGCATGGACGTGTACTCGCTGGGCGTGTTGATGGGGGAGATGGTGACGGGCCTCCTGCCGGAGGACGGCGGAGTTCCCGAGGTGTCGGTGCGGCATCCGGACCTGCCGCCCGCGTTCGAGTCCCTCTACCGGCGCGCGCTCAACGTGAACCCGCTGGCCCGTCCGAAGTCGGGCGGTGATCTGCACGCGGAGTTCGCGGCGCTGGTGCATCGGCACCCGGCCGCGGCGTCGAGGCAGCGCGCGATGCCCGCGTCGGGCGCACTGCCGCCGTCCGCGGTGGCCGCGCGCGCGGCGAACAAGCCGCTGCCGCCGGTGCCCACGGGCATGATGCCGGTGGCGAGCGCGCCCACTCCGGCCGCTCCGATTCCGGCGGTGGACGACTCGCCTCCGCCGGATGCGACGCAGCCGCTGGACGCGGCGACGCTGGCGGCCATCCTGGGTTCGAACGCGCAGGCGCTGGACTACATCACGGGGCCGGAAGCGCGCTCCGTGTCCGACGCGGCGACGATGCAGGAGATGCGCGCGGTGGAGCCGGCGGGCCGCAAGGGTGCGGAGGCGGCGGCGCAGGACCCCCGGCTCCTGGGGCAGGTTCCCGACGCGGCGACGCAGCAGGAGGTCCGTGCGGCCACGCGCCCGGCGGATGAACCGCGCGCGGCTCCGGCCAAGGCCGCCGAGCCTGTGATGCGCATCTTCGCGAAGGCGGAGGAGCCGTCGTTCCCGGCGGATCCTCGCGGCGCCCGCTCCGCGGAGGGCGCGTCCGAGGCGCGGTCCTCGGCCCGTGGAGGCGGCGAGTCCTCTTCCAGCGATGTCCGCTCCAATGGTCGGGGCGAAGCCTCGTCGGGCGACCTTCGCTCCAACGGTCGGGGTGAAGCGTCCAGCGAAGGGCGCTCCGGTCGCGGTGAAGCCTCGTCCGGCGATGGACGCTCGGGTCGCGGCGAATCGTCCAGTGACGGGCGCTCGGGTCGCGGCGAATCGTCCAGTGACGGGCGCTCCGGTCGCGGCGAGTCCTCCTCGGGCAACCTCGGGTCCAACGGTCGCGGTGAAGCTGCAGCGGGCGAGGGCCGCTCCAACGGCCGTGGCGAAGCTGCCGCTGGCGACGCGCGCTCCAACGGCCGTGGCGAGGCCTCCGCTGGCGACGCGCGCTCCAACGGCCGCGGTGAAGCCGCCTTGAGCGACGAGCGCTCCGGTCGCGGTGAGTCCTCGGCGGGCGGCGGACGCTCCGGTCGCGGTGGTGAGGCGTCCTCCGACAGCCGGTCCAGCAATCGCAACGCGGATGCATCCGCCACGGAGTCACGGCCCGGCCGGAGCTCCGACGACGACGAACCCTCGGAGTCCCGTTCCTCCAGCCGCGGTGGCCGCAACCCTCGGGCCTCGGGCGCGGTGTCTTCGGTGAACTCGCGCGGCTCGGAGCCCTCGGGTCCCCGCGCCCCGCGAGCCTCGGCGGCCCAGGGCGCGGTCCGCGCTTCTGGTGTTCACGGCGAGAACTCCACGGGTGGCCGCTCGCGCAAGGGCGAACCCCCGCCGGAAGTGTCGGGTGTCCGCTCCTCGGCGCGCCGGCTGCCGCCTTCCACCTCCGGCCTGCACACGCTTCCCACGACGCGGGCCACGCAGGCGAAGCCGGCCCGCTCCGGCCCCAGTTCGATGGTGTGGATGATCATCCTCGCGGTGGCCGGCATCGTGCTGGGCGCGGGTGGTGGCTACCTCTACCTGCGCCTGCGCCAGGCCCAGGCCGCGAAGAACAGCCCCACGCCCGCTATGCCCGGGACCGCCGCCGCGGGGGACGGCATCCTGGCCACGGGCTCCTGTCCGGCCGGCATGCGCCTGGTGAGCGGCGGCAGCTTCAAGATGGGCTCGTCTCCGGAGGACCTGCAGGCGTCCGGCTCCTCCGACGAAATGCCCATGGCCAGCGCCATGGTGGAATCGTTCTGCGTCGACGAATACGAGTTCCCCAACCAGGCCGGCCGCAAGCCCCGCGTCTCCGCGACGTGGCTGGACGCGAAGGCCGCCTGCGAAGGACTCGGCAAGCGGCTGTGCAACGAGGACGAGTGGGAGAAGGCCTGCAAGGGCCCTGGCAACGCGCGCTTCTCTTCCGGTGACGAGCAGGCCCAGACGGCCTGCAACACCGGCACGACGGATGCGGCCTCGGTGCGCACCCTGGCGCAGTCCGGAGCCCATCAGGCCTGCCACTCCGGCTACGGCGTGGCGGACCTCTCCGGCAACGTCGCCGAGTGGACCGCCTCCAAGTCCCCCAACTCCAACCCCAACTCCGAGGAGCTGCTCATCAAGGGCGGTTCCTTCGACACGGCTGGCGACACCGCCCGGTGCTCCGCGCGCCGCCGGGGTGCTCCGTCGTTGAAGGCCGCGAACGTGGGCTTCCGCTGCTGCCAGAACGCGCCGTGAGGACGACGCTCCAGAGGCTCGCGCTCCTCACGCTCCTCCTGCCCGTCGTCGCCCTCGCGCAGGCGTCATCGCGAAGTCCCGCCCGGCCCCGCGTGGTGGCCGTGAAGTCCTCGAGCCTGGCGCCGTACGCCTCCTTCCTCGCCGGCTTCACGTCCGAGGCCCGCGCGGACGTCACCGAGCTGACCCTGGAAGAGAGCCCCACGGAGGCCGCGCGCGTCTTCAAGTCGCTGGCCGCGCAGAAGCCCGCGCTGGTGCTCGCCCTGGGGCCGCTGGCCGCCAACGCCGCGCGCCGCTCGCTGGGCGAGGACGTGCCGGTGCTCTTCGCCATGGTGCCGTACCACGAGAAGTACGGCCTGGAGGCTTCCAACGTCACCGGCATCGCGCTCACCAGCGACTTCGGGCCGGAGCTGGCCGCGCTCAAGGCCGTGGCTCCCGGCGCCAAGCGCGTGGGCATCCTGCATGACCCGCGCTCCTCGGCGGGCGCGGTGGCGCAGGCCCGCTCGGCTGGCGCTGGCCTGGGGCTCACCATCGTCCCGCTGGCCGTGGAGGCGCAGGAGCGCGTGGGCGAGGTGCTGGAGGGCGCGGCGGGGAAGGTGGACGGCCTCTTGATGGTTGCGGACAAGACCGTGGGCAACGCTTCCGTCGTCCAGGCGCTCATCGCCTTCAGCGCCTCTCGCAAGGTGCCGCTGGTGGCGCTCACGGCCAGCCAGGTGAAGGAGGGCGCGACGCTGGCCCTCTCGCCGGCCCCGCTGGCGCTCGGTCAGCAGGCGGGGAGGCTGGCGAATCGCATCATCCTCGAGAAGGTCGACCCCGGCGCGCTGGCGGTGGCGCGGCCCGAAGGCCTGGACCTCTCGTTCAACGTCACCGCCGCGAAGAAGTCAGGTCCGTCCTGTGACGTCGCGCTGGAAGTGCTCCGGTTCGCGGCGCGCCGGGACTTTGCCGTGAAGGTCTACGAGTGATTCCACGCTACAGCCGTCCCGAAATGGCCTCCCTCTGGTCCGACGTCGCCCGCTACCGCCGCTGGCGCGACGTGGAACTCGCCGCGCTGGAGGGCATGGTCGCGCAAGGCCTCGCCCCCAAGGACGCGCTGGAGGACTGCCTCGCCCGCGCCGGTGACTTCACCGAAGCGGACGCCGCGCGCATCGAGGAGATTGAGCGCACCACCAAGCACGACGTCATCGCCTTCCTCACCTTCGTGGAGGAGCGCGTGGGCCCCAGCGCGCGCTGGCTGCACCTGGGCATGACGTCCTCGGACGTGCTGGACACGTCGCTGGGCCTCACCCTGCGCGACTCCGTGGACCTGCTCCTGAAGGGCATGGACCGCGTGATGGCCGCGGTGGAGAAGCGCGCCTTCGAGCACAAGCACACGCTGCAGATGGGCCGCAGCCACGGCATCCACGCGGAGCCCATCACCTTCGGGCACAAGCTGGCCATCTGGTACGACGAGCTGCGCCGGGGCCGCACGCGCCTCCAGCACGCGCGAGACACCATCGCCGTGGGCAAGATTTCCGGCGCGGTGGGCACGTTCGCGCACCTGCCGCCGTCGGTGGAGGAGCACGTCTGCCAGAAGCTGGGCCTCACGCCCGCGCCCGCCTCCAGCCAGGTGGTGCAGCGCGACCGGCACGCGGAGTTCTTCACCGCCATCGCCCTGGTCGGCGCGAGCCTGGAGAAGTTCGCCGTCGAAATCCGCCACCTCCAGCGCACGGAGGTGCGCGAGGCGGAGGAGCCCTTCACGCCGGGACAGAAGGGGAGCAGCGCCATGCCGCACAAGCGCAACCCCATCCTGTCGGAGAACCTCACGGGCCTGGCGCGCCTGCTGCGCGGCTACGCGGTGAGCGCCATGGAGGACGTGGCGCTGTGGCACGAGCGGGACATCTCGCACTCGTCCGTGGAGCGCGTGATTGGGCCGGACGCCACCATCCTGCTGGACTTCATGCTCCACCGCTTCGCGGGCCTGGTGGAGAACATGCGCGTCTACCCGGAGCAGATGAAGAAGAACCTGGACCTCTTGGGCGGCGTGGTGAACTCGCAGCGCCTGCTGCTGGAACTCGCGCGCAAGGGCATGGACCGGCAGGCCGCGTACGTCGTCGTCCAGCGCAACGCGATGAGGATGTTCGAGGAGGGCGTGGACTTCCGGCAGGCCCTGCTGAACGACGCGGACCTGCTCAAGATGATGACGCCCGAGGAGGTCTCCGACTGCTTCTCCCCGGGCTACCACACGCGCCAGATGGACGCGGTGTTCCAGCGCGTCTTCGGCCGCGCCAGCTGAAGCGCCGCGCGGCCTCGGGCGAGGGGGCTAGAGGTAGCCCTTCGCCCGCAGGTGCTCTTCGATGCGCGCGTGCACGTCCCCGGGCGTCAGCACCAGGGACGTGCCGGTGATGCGCTCGTAGGCGGCCACGTACTTGGTGGCCAGGTCCACGCGCACGTCGTCCGGGATGGCGGGCAGCGCGCCGTGGCCGGAGAAGTTCCGCTCGCGGATGAGCCACTGGCGGATGTTCTCCTTGTCCAACATCTTCTGGTCCTCGCCCTTGGCGAAGCGGGCCTCGTACTCGTCCGCCACCCAGTAGCGGCTGGAGTCCGGGGTGTGCATCTCGTCGATGACGTAGAGCTCGTCGCCCACCTTCCCGAACTCGTACTTCGTATCCACCAGGATGAGGCCGCGCGTGCGCGCCCACTTCTGGCCCTCCTGGAACAGGCCCCGGGCGGCCTCCGTGATGCGGGCCCAGTCGCGCGGCGTGGCCAGCCCACGCGAGAGGATCTCCGCCTCGGAGATGGGCTCGTCGTGCTTGCCGTACTCGGCCTTGGTGGACGGCGTGAGGATGGGCGCTTCGAACGCGCTGTCCTTGCGCAGCCCTTCCGCGAAGGGCACCCCGTAGGCGGTGTGCGTGCCCTTCTCGTAGTCGCGCCACAGGCTGCCCGTCAGGTAGCCGCGCACCACCACCTCCACGGAGTAGGGCTGGCAGGCGCGCGCCACGGTGACGTTCGCGTCCGGCACGTCCAGCACGTGGTTGGGGACGATGTGCTTCGTGCGGTCGAACCAGAAGGCCGCCAGCCGGTTGAGCACCTCGCCCTTGAAGGGGATGGTGGTGAGCACGTGGTCGAACGCGGAGAGGCGGTCGCTCGTCACGAGGATGAGCGTGTCGCCCTTGCGGTACGTGTCGCGAACCTTGCCCTTGTAGGGCGTGCCGAGCGACGGCAGGTCCGTCTGGCGAAGCGTGTGGGTGAGTTGCGCGTGGAGGGCGGAGGTGTTCACGTCGGAGGCGCCTCGCGGCCCCGGCCACTGACCGCCGGGAAGGGGCGGGAGCGGGGCCAGCTCATGAGGCGCGCGACTCTACTGGAGGCCCGCCGTCATGGAAGCAGGACCGTAGGCCGTTGCCAGGTAGAGGAACGCCGGGTTGATGCGCAGGATGCCGTCCACGTAGGCGACCGCGTACGGCGCGCCCGCGGCCCGGTCCACCCGCACCGCGCCCTCCGGCTGGATGCCCCACAGTGCCAGCAGCGTGCGCGCCACCAGCTCCGCGGCCTCGCGCTCCGACAGGCCCTGCAGGCTCTCCCGCCGGTCCTCCGGCCAACGGTCGCCCGTCCGCGCGTCGAAGACGAACTGGAGGCCGCTGCCCGCGTCCGGCGGCTGGAGCAGGTCCGCGCGGGGCTCGAAGCCCGGCGCCGCGACGAACTCGTTGCCCTGGATGATGGGGAAGAGCGCCACGCCCTGCGCGGACTGCCCCGCCTGCTGCTCCGACTGGCGCGCGATGTCCCGGAAGAGCTCCAGGCGGACGGACGGGGACTCGAACTCCACCACCTCTGGCGAGCTGCTCAGCGCCTGCCGCGCCGTGAGCGAGGAGCGCACGGGTGCACCCGTGCCATCACACGCGGTGGTGAGCAGGGACAGCGACAGGAGCAGGCCAGGGACCCAGCGACGCATCAACGGGAATATACCGATCACGCCGACGCACCACCAGCTAAACTCCGGTGCATGCGACCAGGTGCGGAGCTGACTGTCGTCCTTCATCAGACCCGTTCACCCGACAACCTCGGTGCTGTCTGCCGGGTCATGGCGAACTTCGGTTTCGAGCGCCTCATCCTCTCGGAGCCCGTGGTCCAGGACTTCAGCCTGGCGGAGCGGATGGCCGTGAAGAGCGGCCACATCCTTTCGGGCATGCGCGTCACACCCACCCTGGCGGAGGCCCTGGAGGACTGCGTGTACGTGGTGGGCACCACGTCGCGCACCCAGGTGGTGAAGCGCGCCCCCCTGACGCCGGAGGACGCGGCGCGGCGGCTGGCGGAGGAGAGCACGCGGGGGCGGGTGGCGCTCCTGTTCGGCGGGGAGCAGCGCGGGCTGTCCGACGAGGACCTCACCCACTGCCAGGACCTGCTCGTCATCCCCACGTCGGACGTGCAGCCGTCCATGAACCTGGCGCAGTCCTCCGCGGTGCTCCTGTACCTCTGCCACCGGCAGGGGCTCACGTCAGCGCCCGTGCTGCCTCAGGAGGACGAGGCCGGCGCGCGGCTGGGGACGCTCAACGCACTGAGCGGGCGCATGCTCGCGACGATGCTGGCGGCGGACTTCCTCAACCCGGAGGCGCCGCAGCACGTGCTGCACGAACTGGAGCGGACGTTGATGCGTGCGCGGCTGACCCAGCGAGAGGCGGAGCTGTGGCTCAACGCCTTCAAGCATCTGGGCCGCGCGGTGGCGCCGGGGACTCCCCGCGAGTGAGGCGGGGGGCCGGCGCCACGCGAACAGCCGGGGCGACTTAGGCCGCCGCTTCCTTCTTGTAGGTCTCGGCGAAGTGCTTCTCGCACAGACCGGCCTTGGGGCCGACCTTGGCGCGGCACTCCGGCTTGGAGCACACGCGGTAGCGCGTGTGGGGCAGCTCGCCCTGGCGCCACTTCTTGAAGTGGAAGAAGCAGTAGCTCTTGGCGCGGTAGGGGCGCTTGCAGCCCTCCACGGTGCACGCCTTCTTGCCGCTGCCCTTGGCGGTGCGCGGCCAATGGGTGGGCTTCGTCGTCTGGGTGGCCTCGGCCATGGTACGGACTCTCCTGCGAATCGATGCTTGGAAGACCCGTGACGCCACCTGGGGGTGGATCCGCCACGATGTGAAGGCGGACGGTGTATCGCCGG
This sequence comes from Corallococcus sp. AB032C, assembly GCF_003668935.1. Lineage (NCBI taxonomy): Bacteria > Pseudomonadati > Myxococcota > Myxococcia > Myxococcales > Myxococcaceae > Corallococcus > Corallococcus sp. AB032C. Next base: position 18,812 of record NZ_RAWP01000145.1, read on the forward strand.
GTTTCGCGGAACGCAAGGAGCCTGGAGCCCCGCCAGGGCCCTGGAGGCCCCATCCGTCAGGGGGCAGCCAGGCCGTCCTCGGCCTTGGGAATGCCTCCGGACCGTCCGGATTGGGTGCGCGGCACCGGGGAGAGCAGCTCCTCCAGCACGGAGCGGGCCCCGGCGGTGCGCTCGCCCGGCGTGCCTCCCGAGGCCAGCGTGGACGGCGGCGACTCCACCAGGGGCAGGTCCTCCAGCTTCACCTTGACCGCCAGCGGGCGGCCCAGCCGGCGCAGCTGCAGCCGGATGTTCTGGCCCACGCCGCGCGCGGCCACCTGCCAGCGCAGCGTGTGCGCCCGCGCCACGGACAGCCGGTCCATGTTCAGGATGACGTCCCCGGTGCGCAGGCCCGCGCGGGCGGCGGGGCCGTCCTCCACCACGTCCGTCACCACCACGCCCCGGCCTCGCGGGTTCAGGTTGAACGCCTGCGCCACCTCCGGGGAGAAGTCCTGCACGCTGATGCCCATCCACCCCCGGCGCATACGCCCGTGGGCCTTGAGCTGCGGAATCACCGTCTTCGCGATGTCGATGGGGATGGCGAACCCGATGCCCTGGCCGGACACGTTGACGGCGTTGGCCACCGCCACCACGTCGCCGTGCAAGTCGAGCACCGGCCCGCCGGAGTTGCCCGGGTTGATGGAGGCGTCCATCTGCAGGTAGTCGAAGTCGCCGTCGCGGCCGTTGGGCGTCACGTCCGTGCGGCCCACGTAGCTCACCACGCCCACCGTCACGGAGTGCGCCAGGCCGAACGGGTTGCCGATGACGACCACCCAGTCCGCGATGCCCACGTGGGACGCGGACGCGAGCTTCAGCACCGGCAGCTTCCGGGGCGCGTCCACCTTGAGGAGCGCGCAGTCCGTGCGCTCGTCCTCGCCCACCACCGTGGCGGGGAACTCCTCCACGTAGCCGTTGGCGCTGCGGATGGAGATGGTGACCTCCGAGGCCCCGTCCACCACGTGCGCGCTGGTGAGGATGTAGCCGTCCGGATGGATGATGAACCCGGAGCCGATGCCGCGCTGGGGCTCCTCGCCAGGGGCCACTTCCGCGAGGTCCTGTCGCGTGGTGATGGACACCACGGCCGGCATCGCCTTGCGGGCCACGTCACTGATGTTGGAGTGCTGCCGGGAGACGGCGCGGTTCTGCGCCTCCAGCCACAACTTTCCGGGGGGGCGTGCCGCGGCGCTGCCCGCTGTCCCCAGCGCGCACGCCAGCACCGCCACCCTGATGCCGCCCCCGAACCGCGACCAACCCATGGGCCCCGCCTTCCCACCACCGTCCAACCCAATGCCCCGGCGCAAGCTAGGCACGGGGTGGGGC
>NZ_RAWP01000146.1:0-20154 GCF_003668935.1 Corallococcus sp. AB032C
GGCTTGCGCGCTGCGCGCGCTCGCCCCTGATGTCCATCAAGCTGCGCGGCGCGCTGACGCGCGCCTCCAGCGATGGCCATCAACCAGCCGGCTCACCCGACCATCAACAAAGGTGCGCGGCAACACCCCAGGCCCGCGCCGTCGCTCGCCTTGCCAATCTGGCCGCTGTGACAGACCGAACACGTGACGCCGATCTGTCCGCTCCACGAGCCGTCGGGGTTGCGTGTCTGGGTCAGTGCCATCGGCAGCTGGCCGGAGCCACCGTTCGTGTGGTTCGGATTCTCGAACGGGAGAGGGTACGGATTGCGCTGTGGGCTGAGAGGGATGCCGTAGCGCTCGGCGACGAGGTTGTCGAAGTCGGAAGGGCGAAACGGCAGGCCCCACTTCAGCCACAGCGCATTGTACTGGGACGCCGACATCGACCAGAGACTCCAGGCGGAATGGCCGCTGAACTCCCAGCCGGCATCAGGACTTCCGTTTCCGCCGAGCAGCCGCCCTCCAGCCGCGCTGCTCGACCGCAGCTCGCCACACGTCAGCGGAGCCCGGTTCATGCACGCGTTCCACCCCACGTTGAAGACGACGTTCTTGTTCGACGTCGGCGTCACGAGTGACCGTGGGTCGGGCGGTAAGAGCGTCGCATCGGATTTGCCCGTACAGAAATCGAACCAGTAGTGCCCGCCACGTTTGCTGCCGAGCAGGTCCGATTGAGCTGCCGCGGGTGTGACGCCCGCGCTCACAAAACACATCGCGACGAGAACGCTTCGAGTCAGACGTGCCGCCATGACGTCCCTCCTCCTGACATCCTGTGGGTCGGTCGGATGGGGCCTCGGTCCGACCGGGTGGGCGCGTGCTCGAAGACGCCAGTTTCCGAATCGCACATTGCGTATGAGTTCACTTCACATTTGCTCCGGAAAGGGACATTTGTCGCGAAAGTGCCGTAGGCGACATTTGTTGCTTAATGGCCTCTAGTGAGGATGCCCTCGGCCAGCGCCAGGCTCCGCCTGGGTTGTCGAGAGAACCCTGGCGTGGAAGAACCCGCTCCGCCGACTTCGAGTCGCGACGAACGCAATGGAGTCAAGCGCCATGGCTGACGATGCGCGTCAATCCGCCCCCAACCCAGATTTCGTGGCGCGCAAGCCGCAGCAGCAGCGCGCCAAGGTCCGGGTCGATGCCGTGCTCCAAGCGGCGGAGGAACTGCTGCTCGAATCAGGGCTTTCGGCCTTCTCGATACCGACGCTGGCGGAACGTCTCGAGTACCCTCGATCGACGATCTACAAGTTCTTTCCGACCCCCCAAGCCCTGCTCAACGAGCTCGCGGAGCGCCAACTCGGGGCGCTGGAAGCGCACCTGACGCGCTATGCCCAAAACCTCGCGGGGGCCAAGGACTGGCAGGAACTGATCACGCGCATGGTTCATGCGGCGGCGGATTTCTACCGCACGCATCCGGCGGCGCAGGTCGTCCTGCTGACCGGGCCGGTCTCGGATGTGAGCTTTCGCGCGCTCGAATCCACGATCGCGCGCCTCGGCACGCTCGCGCGCAGCCTGCTCGCGACGCGCGGCATCAACATCCCGCGGGGGGCGCCGGACATCGCAGCGCTGGCGGTGGAGTTCGGCACCGCGAGCCTCCGTACGTCCTTCTACCTTCATGGCCGCATGACGAACGAATACACCCAGGCCGCGGCCGACGTGATGCAGTCATTCCTGGCAATGCGGCTGGGATTGCCGCTGCGCTGATTCAGGCCCCGGCGTCCAATGAGCGCGCAGAGGAGTGCCGCGTTCTCCATGACGGCCGTCAACACACCCACTCGCCCTTGGGGGCCGACGTCCTGGCGGCCATCCGCTACAGATGACCGCCCGCTTCGGTCTACTTCCGGGGCAGTCGAGGCCCGCCTCGCGGCGGTCACCCTCTCTCTGCGGTGGCGGAGGCGCGAACGCCCTCTTCATCACCGCGAGCCAGAATCCCTTGGGACTCAGGGGCTCAAGCACGAAGGCCCCGCGATGTTCGTCGCGAGGCCCGTGGAAAAGCAAAAAGGCCCTGCCGGGTTAGGGCAGGGCCTTCTTTTTGCTCCCCGAATGAAGCCCTGCGCGAACTCGTGCTTGGCGCTCTCTCCGGAGACTGCGACAGAAATCACGAGAAACATCCTGGGGTCAGGCGGAGTCGGGAAAATTCGGGGCCCGATTGAGTGGCCGCAAACTTCATCGATCGGGGCATTCGCCCTACTTGGACTGGCGCTCACCTCCGCCACCTCCTCGGATGCTCAAGCGGGCGGAGGACCGGAGCTCGAACCTTGAGGTTGCGCAGTGCGCTCGGTGTTTCCGCCTCCCCTTTGCCAGCACAGGAACTCGATGGCGTCACGAGCCGTTACCCACTGCCGGACTGGACTTGACGCAGCCATGACGCAGCGACCGGATTTAGGGTAGGCACAACCCGCTACCCGACAGCTGTTGTCAGGGGGCGGCGCTCGGCGGGACGTGGGCCTCCACCCAGCTCACGATGTCTCCGACGACCTTGGCCGCGTCGGGCTCGTGCGCGAGGTCGTGGCGCTGGCCCTCGTAGATGATGAGGCGCTTGTCGGTGCTCGTGGCCTGCGCGACCAGGGCGCGGCTGCCATCGATGGATGTGATGACGTCCTCGCCCCCGTGCACCACCAGCAGTGGGAGCTTCAGGTCCTGGAACTTCCCTTCGAGCGCTTCGATGGCGGCGATGAGCGCCTTGGCGGAGCGCGCGGGCAGCTTCTCGTGGGTGATGAGGGGATCCGTGAGGAACCGCTCCTTCTCCGGGCCGTCGTGCAGGAACATCTGGCTGTCCAGGTCTTGCGCGGGCAGGCCGGGGAGGATCGTGCCGAAGATCTTCGCCAGGCGCGTGTCGAAGCCGGACACTCCGGGAGGGAGCACGATGCCCGCGCCGCTCAGGATGAGCCCCGACACGCCGGGGGCGTGCTGGAGCACGTAGTGCGTGGCGATGAGTCCGCCCATGCTGTGGCCGAACACCACCACCGGCACGCCCGGGTGTCTCGCGCGGGCATCCTTGACGACGCCATCCACGTCATCCACCAACTGCTGCATCGACTCCATGCTCTGGCGGTCACCGCCGGAATGCCCGTGGCCCCGGTGGTCCTGCGCGACGACGGCGAAGCCCTGGGCCTGGAGCGCTTCCGCGAGCCGGCCGTAGCGGTCGGAGTAGTCCCGCAGGCCGTGGATGAGGACCACCACGCCGCGCACGGGCGGATGGGCGGGCTCCCACCGGATGCTGCTCAGGCACATGCCGTCGGAGGCGGTCCGCTCGAAGCCGGGGGGCGTGGCGGGACGCGTGCGGCACGCGGTGGAGGCCGCGCATCCCTGCAACAGGACGAGCGCGGCCAGGGCGGTGAAGAAGGGGACGACGGGGAAGGGCTTGTTCATGGGGCCCAATGCACCATGCGGTGTCCCGGCCCACATCGGCCAGATGGCGGATCACACGATGCCCGTGCGCGCGGCCACCAGCGAGGCGCCCGCGCGGGTGCTCACGCCCAGCTTTTCGTAGATGTGGATGGTGTGGTGCTGCACCGTGCGGTCCGACACCCCGAGTTTCCCGGCGATCTCCTTGTTCGTCGCTCCGCCAGCCAGCAGGCGCAGCACGTCCACCTCCCGGGGCGTCAGCACTGACGTAGGGCCGGGCTCGGGGGCTCGCCGGACGTCCTTCGTCCCGGCCACCACCGCGAAGCAGTCCGCGTCCAGCCGGCCCGCCTTCACCTCGGCCTCCAGGACCTGCTTCGCCAGGGCCACGGTCCGCGCGGGACGGTGGGGCCGCTCCTCCTGGAGCGCGACCCAGACGTCGGCCACCGCGAGCAGTCGCGCGGCCCGGGACAGGGCGGCGGGCGCGAGGCCCCGGGGATAGCCTCCGCCATCCAGTCGCTCGTGATGCGCGCCCGCGAGCTTCGCCGCGTCCCGCAGCATGGGCGTGGCGGTGAGCAGTTGCTCGGTGGCGTGGGCATGGGCCCGGGACGTCTCCCGGTCCGAGGAGGTCCATTCGGGTCGCAGCCACAGGCCGGTGGGCAGGGTCACGTGTCCCAGGTCGTGCAGATACGCCGCGAGTTGGAGCGTGGCCTGCTCCGCCGCGTCCAGGCCCAGGCGGGGCGCGGCGGATGCGCACGCTTCCGCCACGCGCCGTGAGTGTCCGCGGGTGAAGGGGCTCTGCAGGTCCGCGAAGTCCCCGAAGGTCGTTGCCAGCGCGGTGGCGTCGATGGTGGGCGGTGATTCGAGCAGGCACGCTTCCGCCGCCTCGATGCGCGCATCCGACAAGGTCTGGAGCGAGGCGATCGTGGCCAGGGCCCGCTTCGCCCACGCCGGGTCCAGCGTCGTCCCGGATTGCAGCGCCAGGGCCTCCTGCGCGACGGCCGTGCCCGAGCCGACGAAGAAGACGACGGCCACATGCGCCGCCTGCGCGACGCGCCCGACTTCATGCAGGTCCATGCCGCCCAGGAAGCGCGGCCCCCCCGAGCCGTCCCAGCGCTCGTAGGCCTCATCCAGCCCTTGGAGCACCCGCGTGTCCAGACCCAGGCCGGAGGCGAGCAGCCGCGCCGCGCCGCATGCCTCCGCGAACCATTCCGAACGCAGTCGACGCGACGACGTCAGCAGTCGCGCCAGTCCGACGGCGCGGCGGGGCAGGCTGGGGTTGGCATCCAGGACGGAGCGCACGACATGCTCGGGGCGGCCCGCGTCCCCGCGCAGCAGGTTGCGGCGCAGGTGGACGTCATTTCCCAGCCGCGACTCCTCGGCCGCGTAGGCGGTGCAGCCCAGGTGGCGCAGCAGGCCCACGTAGAAGGCGGCCCGGGCGTCGTCCCGGGACAGGCCGCCGTCCAGCGCCAGCTCCAGCGCGAACAGACCGGTCAGCAGGCTCTTCTCCCCCTCCAGTCCATTGGCGAGGTCGAGCACGGAGGACAGCGCGGAGAGCGAAGCCACCGGATCCTGGCGCAGGTTCATCACGGGAAGAGCTTGGCACGGAGCAAGTGTCCGGAGCACAGCCGTTGCTGACCCGGCGCGCATCGGCCAATTGGCGGATCTGCTCCATTACGGGGTCGGGGCGCCGCGTGACGCCGAATCCAGGCTGCGCGGCTCGCGCGGTGATTCAGCCCCGCGGCTGGGCGAGGCCTGACGCTCGCCTCCGCTACCTCCCCGAACCCTCGGAAGTTCTCGCGGGTAGCGGACAGCAGGAACCCGAACCTCCATGCAGCCCTGTGCCGTTGGCGCCCCTAGCCTATGCCTCGTCGGCACAGGAGCTCCCCCCCACGCGCACTCCGGCGACGCCGCGAGACGTTGGGCGACCGGCACCCCACGCGCCGCGCGGGCCACCGCATTCTCCTCGCAGTCGTCCCGCTCTTGGAGGAACGCCCATGCGCGCCGTGCTCCTGCTCTCCCTCATCCTTCCGCTGTCCATCGTCCGGGCCCAGGGACTCCAACTGGAGCCCTATGCCTTCCAGGCCCGCGACGGTCGCGGCGTTCAGGCCGAACTGGGCACCGTCACCGTGCCCCTGCGCCACGCCCACCCAGAGGGCCCGGGTCTGCCCCTGCGCTTCGTGCGCTTCAAGAGCACGAGCCCCTCGCCCGCGGCCCCCATCGTCTATCTGGCCGGTGGCCCGGGCGGCTCCGGTATCGAGGCCGCACGCGGCGTCCGCTTCGAGCTGTTCCTCGCCCTGCGCGAGGTGGCCGACGTCATCGCGCTGGACCAACGCGGCACCGGTCAGTCGGACCCCCATCCAGATCTGGAGCAGCGCTGGGCCATCCCGCTCGAGCAGCGCATGGACGAGGCGCTGCTCACCACCACGGTGAAGAAGGCCGCCGCCGAGGCGAGCCGGACCTGGGCCACGGCCGGCGTGGATCTGGGGGCCTACACCACGGAGGAGAACGCCGACGACCTGGAGGTGCTGCGCAAGGCGCTGGGCGCGCCGAAGCTCAACCTCTGGGGCATCAGCTACGGCACCCACCTGGGCCTCGCCTACCTGCGGCGCCACGGACAGCGGGTGGACCACGTCATCCTCGCCGGCATCGAGGGGCCGGATGACACCTGGAAGCGGCCTGCCCACGCGGAGGCCCTGCTCGAGCGCTGGGAGGCCGTCCTGCGCGCCGAGGGCGAGCGCGGGCCGGGCCTGAAAGCGCGGCTGGCGAAGCTGTTGAAGTCGCTGAAGCGCGAGCCCCGCACCGTTGCGTTCACAGACCCGGCGAAGGGTGAGCGCCACACCTGGCGGGTCAGCCACTTCGACCTTCAGCGCGCCACCTTCGAGTCCCTTCGAGACCCCGCCACCTTCCGGCGCTTCCTCACCCTGCTTCCGGCGCTGGAGGCAGGGGACCATGCGCCGATGGCGCCCTTCGCGCGCCAGCTGCGCGAAGGGTGGCTGGGGCCCATGTCGCTCGCCATGGACGCGGCCTCCGGCGTGAGCCCGGCGCGACACGCCCTCATCGAGAGGGAAGCGGCGAAGGCACTGCTCGGTGGCAGCGCCAACCCGGGAGCACTGCGGGCAGGGGATGTGCCCGGCGTGAGCGACCTGGGCGAGTCCTTCCGCGGTCCGCTGAAGTCCGCGGTGCCCGTGCTCCTCATCAGCGGCACCCTGGATGGGCGCACGAGCCCGGACAACGCGGAGGCCCTGCGCCCCGGACTCTCCCGGACCGCTCACCTGGTGCTGGTGGGCGCGGGACACGACGGCCTCTTCCAGTCGGACCCGCGCATCCTCGAGCGCATGAAGGCCTTCCTGAAGGGCGAAGCGCTCCGCGATGAGCGGCTGGAGGTCAAGGCGAAGCCCTGACGTCCAGCCGCTTGCGCAGCACTCCCAGCCGGCTGCGGCCCACCGGCAGTCGGGTGCCGTCCCGCAGTTCCACCGCGGTGCGCGAGCCCTCCGAGGCGACGAGCTCGCGGATGTCCGTCACGCGGACGAGATAGGAGCGGTGGACGCGGAGGAAGTCGGCGGGGAGCAGTTGCTCGAGCCGCTCCAGGCTCTTCTCGCTCAGCTCGGTGCCGCCTTCGCGCAGGACCAGCTCCGCGTAGTCTCCAGCGCCCTGGATGTACGCGACGGAGTCCAGTGGCACGAGGACCACGCCTCCGCCCTTTCTCACCGCGAGGGTGCGCAATGGAGTGGCCGCGCGGCTTCCCACGCGGGCGAGCGCGAGGGCGAGCCGCTCCGGCGTGTATGGCTTTGGCACGAAGTCCAGCACCCCCAGCTCGAAGGCGCGCAGCGCCTGGTCGGTGTTCGCGGAGACCACCACCGTCTGGAATGCGCCCGTGGCCGCCTCCGCGAGCAGCGCGAAGCCGTCCTCGCCCGAGAGGTTCAGGTCCAGCAGCAGCACGTCCACGTCGCGCCCGGCCAGCAGCGCGCGCGCCTCGTCCAGACTCGCGCACACGCGCGGGGGCGGGGCGCCCGGCCCCAGCTGCTGCTCGCACAGCCGGGCGAGGCGGCGCGCCGCCAGCGGCTCGTCCTCCACGATGAGCAGCCTCACGCCGGCACCTCCACCCGCGTCATCCACCCATCCTCCGTGGGCCCGTCCTCGAGCCGCCACGCACCGGGGAAGGCCTCCTCCAGGCGCGCGCGCAGGTAGCGCGAGCCGGTGCCCTCACCGCCCCCTTGGCGCGTGCCCGTGCCCGGGGGGGCGAGGAAGACGTAGCGCCGCCGCGGACGGGCGCCCTCGGCAACGAGGCTGCTCTGGAGCCGGAAGGTGTGGGGCGAGATGTAGCGGTTGTGGCTGAAGGCGTTCTCCAGCAGCGTGTGCAGCAGGGCAGGGGGGACGAGGGCCTCCAGGTCCACGCCATCGGTCTCGAGGTGGAAGGCCGTGCCCTGCCGGCAGCCCATGACGGCCAGGTGGGCGCGGCACAGCTCGAGCTCGCGGGCGAGCGGAATGGTGCGCTCACCCGAGACGGCAAGCAGGTGCCGGTACACCGAGCCCAGGGCCTCGATGAAGCGCACGGCTTGTGTGGGCTCCGTCTCCACCCACTCACTCAGCGCGCCCAGCGTGTTCATCAGGAAGTGCGGCTGCAGGCTGCGCTTGAGCAGCTCCAGTTGCAGGCGCTCCGCGGCGCGCGTCGCACTCTCAAACCGCTCCTGCTGACGGCGCTGCTGCCGGGCATGTACCGCCGTGAGGCAGAGCAATAGCCCTCCGAAGGCGAGGAAGAAGCCGCGCTCGGAGAAGCCCCAGGGTTCCAACAGGTAGAGCGTCCCGGCGAAACCGAGCCCCGCCAGCGCGCCCAGGGCCCCCCACGGTTCCCCCCTACGCCACGCGCGCACGGCGAGCGCCGTGGAGACGACGAGCGAGGCCCCGAGCGCGATGCTGTTCTTGCCATCGAAGCCCGGAACGAAGACGAGCGAGAGCAGTCCCAGTCCGAGTCCCATCCACCGCAGCCAGCGGCGTGGCTCGCCGAAGGCCGCGTGCACGGTCGCTGGCAGCAGCGCCGCCACCGCCAGCACGGCCGCCGCCTGCAGTCGCAGCCGCACTGCGTGCTGTGGGTAGGGATAGTTGGCGAGCCCGCGCCACGCCTCCAGCAGGACGAGCGCCGCGGCGGCGAGGCACAGCACGCCGAGCAGTAGCGTGGCGAGACCGCCGTGAGCGAGCCGCACGCGCGCGAGGTGGTAGAGCCCCATCAGCACCAGTGCGCCCAGCATGCAAAGGGCTGGCACCAGGCCGAGCATCCGCGCCCGAGCGAGGGACGCGGCCTCGCCCACCTGCAGGTGGTGGAGGGTGCCCACGGGCTGGAAGCCGAGCCGGTGCGCGGAGATGCGCATCGTCAGCACGTGAGGGCCCGGCGCGCTGGACTCGGGCGGAAGCGGGAGCAGGGCATCGACGCGTCCTGGTACCTCCTCCGAGGGCGTCCGCCCCACCCGTCCGTTGCGCCCCAGGTGCCTGCCGTCCCACCAGGCCTCCCATGACCCGAGCACTGACAGGGCGAGGGCAGGCGTCGGGGCTCCGGCTTCACGCGGGGGCACCTCCACCTGCGCGCGCAGCCAGAAGGGGCCGGTCCCCTCGTTCAACTCACTGCTCTCCACCGTGCGCCAGCCTCGCGCGTCCCCAGCAAGCGCTACTTCCGAGGGGACATCCTCCGTGTGCACCTGCACCTGTCCCTGGCGTGCGGAGGGCAGGGCGGCCGAGGCGGCGAGCGAGAGCGCGAGGCCTCCCGCGAAGAGGGCGGACGACGTCATGGGCCTCAGCATACGTAGCGCGGCGCCGCCCCACGCGCACTCCGGCGACGCCACGAGACGTTGGGCGAAGCGCACCCCACGCGCCGCGCGGGCCACCGCATCCTCTTCTCCGTACCCCCTTCGGAGGAACGCCCATGCGTGCCGTGCTCCTGCTCTCCCTCATCCTTCCGCTGTCCCTGGCCCAGGCCCAGGGGCTCCAGGTGCCGCCACCGCCGTTCGCCCAGGTCATCGAGCGCGAAGTGCCGGCCCTCATGAAAGAAGCCCATATCCAAGGCGCGGCCGTGGGGCTGATTGTCGGAGGCAAGCTGGTCTACGCCAAGGGCTTCGGCTTCGCGGACCACGCGGGCAAGGTGCCAGTGACGCCCGACACGGTGTTCGTCGCTGCCTCGCTGTCCAAGCCCATCGCCAGTTGGGTGACGATGCGCCTGGCCGAGCAGGGTCGCGTGCAGTTGGATGCGCCGGTGGCCGAGGTGCTGTCGCCGTGGCCGCTGGCGCAGAGCCCGTTCGACCATCGCCAGATAACAATCCGACGCCTGCTGTCGCATACCGCGGGCACGACCTTGGGTGGGTATCAGGGCTGGCTCGACTTCAAGGAGCTGCCGAGCCTGGAGGAGTCGCTGGCCGGAAAAACCAATGGACGCGGCGCGGTGGAACTGTTCGCGCCGGCCGGTGTGAAATTCCAATACTCCGGCGGCGGCTACACCCTGATGCAGTTGGCCATCGAGCGGACCACGCAGCGCAAGTATTCGGACCTGGCGCGCGAGCTGGTGTTCCGGCCGCTGGGCATGAAACACAGCAGCGTCGCCATGACGCCGGAGGTGCTGGCCGGCGCAGCGCAGGGACACGGTGACGATGGCAGGCCCGTGCCGGTGCGTTACTACGTCGAGCAGGCTCCTTCGACCCTGACCACCACTGTCCGCGACTTCGCCCGCTGGATGATTGCCGGCATGGAGAACACCGCCGGTGCGCATCCCCTGACCCAGGCGCAACTGGCCCAGATGTACACACCCGCGGAAATGAGCACGCCGCGCGCGCCCGATGAGGCGGTCTACGGCCTGGGCCACTTCATCGAACGCCTCGGCGACGGCAGCACCGCCGTCGGTCACGACGGACGCAACCAGGCCGGCTTCCGCGCCAATTTCTTGATGCGTCCGCGCTCTGGCGACGGCATCGTCTTCTTCAGCAACTCCCGCAGCGGGCTGGCTTTGGACCGCGTCGTCTGCCTGTGGGGCGCCGACGTGGCCAAGGTCGATGCGGTGACGACCTGCAAGAAATTTGGAGGCGGCGGGGCCGCGTCTCTCGAAGGACGTAAAGCTACTGAAAGAGATGGCTCCGAAGCTGGAGGAGCCACCGCCAGGAGTCGAGCAGGGGGCACCGCTCTGGCAGGAGAACGTCGCCTACCGCATTCGGAGGCTGAAGGAGATTCAGGCTGGCGACGCCGTCAAGGGCCCCCTGAAGTGGGAGGGCTACCAGGGGATGCGCGCCGGCGAGTAGGCCGGCGTTGCGCGGATGAGTAGCCCCAGGCTGGCCCCGAACTCACACGTCTCGCGGGCCGTGTAGGCCGGGCCGTTGTCGGTGAGCCTCTCAATGAGGCACCTGGAAGCAGCCCGTGCCAAGATGGACAGCGAGCATCTTGGCCACTGAAGCCTTCGTCGGAGATCCGATACGTCATCTCCGCCAGCAGTGGCACACGCCGACGCGGTACGGCCGTCCCGACGCGACGATGCGGACGCTGCCGCACAGGCAGCCGCCGGTGAAGCGCTCGGGTCCTTCCACGCTCATCCCGCTTTGCGACGGAAGTGGAGCGCCTGCACGCCGGACTTGAACCGCTGCGTCGAGAGGAGCTCGAGATGCCGCGCACTCGACAGGCCATGAAACAACGTCGGCCCGCGGCCACTGATGATGGGATGAACGACGATGCGGTACTCGTCGATGAGCCCCAACTCCTCGAGCGCAGTCGCGAGCTTGGGCGCTCCGACGAGGACACCCCGCTCGGTCTTCGCTTTCAGCGCCGAGATCGCCTCGCGAAGGTCACCCTCCACCTTGATCGTGTTCTGCCACGGAAAGTCGCTCCGCGAGCCCGACACGACGTACTTTGCCTTCGCCTCGAGCTTCTGTGCCCACTCGCGCATCGCGCGCGGCGCCTTTTCGTCGCGTGCCACCGCGGGCCAGGCGCCCTCCATCAGCTCGTAGGTGTTGCGCCCGAAGAGCATCGCCCCGCTTTGCTCCATGAGCTGCGTCCAATAGTCGTGCAGTTCGTCGTCCGCGATGCCCTGGGTGTGATCGATGCACCCGTCCAAAGTGACGTTGAGACCGAAGGTGAGGAGGTTCATGGCGTGGGATTCTACGAAAAGCGCGCCCAGCGCGCAGCAGCCCGAGCCATCGACGCAATGCCCCATCCCCGGTGGGTATCGGCGCGCAGAAACCAGACCCCATGCCCCTGGCTACGGGTGGCCCCATGCGGCTGGCTGGTGACACACGTTGAGCCGAGCACGCCGCGTGGTCCTGCACCCGTGTGGAATACGGCCTCTGTGGAGGTGAGGTCGGGTCAGGCGCCTGCGCGTCTTTCGGTGCGCCGCGCGCGAAGCACGCGGCGCACCGATTCTCCTACCGAGGCCGCGCTGAAATCAGGGCACACCGCCCCATCGTGGCATCGCGGACAGCTCCTCAGAGTCCGTTGGGGACCACGGTCACGGTGCCGGAGCCCCTGTTGGTCAGGATGAGATCGGCGTACCCATCCGCGTCCATGTCCGCGGTGGCGATGGCGTTGAGGCCAGGCGAGGCGCCGGTCGCGACGACAGTGCCCGAGGTGAAGCCTCCGTTGCCGTTGCCGGTCATCGGGCGGACGCCGCCCGAGGCCGCTGTCACGAGGATGTAGGCGTCGAGCTTGCCATCGCCGTTGAAGTCATCGGCCACGACGCCCAGCGCCGAGTTGGTGGCCGTAGTGGCCGCGGCGGTGGACTGAACGCCGCTCGCGAAGGTGCCGTTGCCGTTCCCTTTGAAGAAGAAGAGGTACCGGCCGGCAGCGCCGTTCGAGAGGATGTCGAGCGTGCCGTCGCCGTTGGCGTCACCGAAGGCGATGCCCGCCGTCTGGCCGCTTGCGGAGTTGCTGTAGGCGACGGGAGCGGCGAACGAGCCGTTGCCCTGGTTGATGAGGATCGACAAGCGTGCGCTGGCGGGGCTCGTCACCACAAGGTCGGAGAAGCCATCGCCGTTCAGGTCACGGCAGGCGATGGTCGACTGCGCGCCGCCGGTGTTCGGGATGCCGATGAACGTCGGCGCGCCGAAGTTGCCCGCGCCGCTGCCGAACAGCACGCTCACCTGGTTCTGGGTCACGCTTGTCGTGGCGATGTCAGCCACCCCGTCGTGATTGAAGTCCCCGGTGCAGAGGTGGACGGAGCCCGGGGTGCCAGTGGTGAAGCTCGTCGGCGTGCCGAAGGTCCCGGGCGCGCTCGGGCCCAGGTTCTTGTAGACGCTGATGTTTCCGTTGATGAGGGGCAGGTTGGTCTGGCCGTTGACGGTGACTGCGTCGAGCCACCCGTCGCCGTCCACGTCCACGGCCACGACCGCGTTGCTGGAGAGCGAGGCGCTCCCGTAGTTGACCTCCGACTGGACGCTGGCGTCGCCATTCCCCAGGAAAACAGAGAGCGAGCCAGAGGGAGTCTCGGTCGACGCGGATTCGGCGTTGGCCACCAGGATGTCGAGCTTGCCGTCGCCATTCACATCGGCGACCGCCGGGGCCAGCGGGCCGTGGTTCGCGGGGGAGCTGACCGGCGTGCCGGGGACCTGGCCGGTGGGGGCGGTCTGGCAGGTGGCGTTCGAGCAGATCTGACCCGTCGAGCACACGATGCCGCAGGCGCCGCAACTGTCGGCGTCGCTCTGGAGGTTCACCTCGCAGCCGTCGGACGAGTTCGCGTTGCAGTCCGCGAGGGTGCCGGAGCAAGACTGGCAGTTGTTCCCCTCGTAGGTGGGCGCGCACTCGCAGGTGTAGCTACCCACGCCGTCGATGCAGGTGCCACCGTTCAGGCAGGGGCTTGCGGCGCACTCGTCGATGTTGGTGCAGGTCACGCCGTCGCCCTCGTACCCCGCATTGCAGGCGCAGGTGAAGGAGCCCCCGATGTTGGTGCAGGTGGCGTCTTGGTTGCAGTTGTCGGTACCGGCGGCGCACTCGTCGATGTCGGTACACACTGTCGGCTGTCCCGTGCAGGTGTAGCCCGGCTCCACCTGGCAGACACTGTTACAGCCGTCTCCCGAGAGTTGATTGCCGTCGTCACAGGTTTCGGCTCCACCAATCACCCCGTCACCACAGAAGGGCCGGATGGACGTCTCCACCGCGTCCACCTGATAGATCCCGAGCAACGCGCCCCGCAGGCGCACGTAGCGATAGGGGTGGTTCCCGAGGTACCTCGCCACCGCGACATGGGGCCCCAGGCCCATGTGCAGCAGGCTGGAGCCGACGTGGGTCCCATCCGCCTTCAGGAAGTCCACCTGGGCCACCAGGAACACCGACAGGCCATGGTAATAGACGCGCAGGTCGCCGGTGCCCTCCTCGCCCTGCCCCAGGTCCAGCACCAGCGCCGAGGTGAGCAGGCCCGGTATCGTCGCCCTCTGCCCGTCCGGTGCGCCCAGCGCCCTGTTCGGGTGGAGCACCGCCGGCGTGGTGCCCGGCGCCACCGCGTCCGCATACAAGTCCCACGGCGGCGCGAGCTCCTGGCTCACCTGCGTCAACACCTCATTGCTTCCAGGCTCTGCCCCTTCGTCGAGGGGCTCCACACCGCAAGCGCCCAGTGACAAGGCCAGTGTCGCGCCCAGCCCCCACGACCACAGCACACCTTGACGGCTTCGCATCGAGTGTCTCCCCCAAGGAGCAGGATGGAGCCCGGAATGGACCATCCCCCCATGGAATGAAAGACACTATTCCTTTCTCCCTCCCGTTCGGCCCGCAGCATGCGAATGGCCAGCGTTCTCTGGCGACCAGTCGGAAAGCACTTGAGGGCCATGGACGCAGAATCCATGATATGCATTTGATCGCCTCCGCGAGTGCCAGTCATCATCTGTTCCCGCACGTCCGCGAAGTAGAAGGGGGCTGCTCGTGTGGCTGGAACTCTCGCGCCTGGGCTTGTCATGAACCGCCGCTACGCCTGGAGCCCGAGTCCTGGCGCTAGAAAATATACGGGGAATCCACATGTGCCCGTTCGCCTTGGCGCTCATGAATGCAGATGCAGTACCTCTCCTCCATTCGGCGGAGGCGCCTGGGCATGCCGCGAATTGATGAGGGTCCTCAATTTAAAACGACAAATGTCAGAGTGATGTGGTTGTCTCCTGCACCCCGGAATGCCTTCCGGAAAGGAGGCACCATGCTTCGAAGCACATTGAAGTCCGCGCTGGTTGCACTGTTCATCCCCAGCCTGCTGCTCACCGCCTGCGGTGAGGGACTGGAGTCGCGTCCCGCCCTGGACCCGGAGATGGCCCGAGTGCCGGCTGGCGCCCCGGTTCGCGAGGGCTACGCCTGGAACGTCGCGAGAGGGAAGCTGGTGCCAGTGAAGTACGCCGAGGTGGATGGACTGGCCATCCTCGATGGAGACATGGTTCTCGGCACGGTGGAGGAGATGGAGGCGCGCGTGCGCGAGGTGAAGGCCCGGGGAGGTCTCGACGCCCCGGGGGTCCATGCCCAGGGCGTGGCCATCACCGGAGCAAACTTCCGCTGGCCCAACTCCGAGGTGCCCTACACCATCGACGCGGCTGTGCCAAACCAGGCGCGAATCACGGACGCCATCAATCACTGGCAACAGCGTACGCACCTGCGCTTCGTGCAACGCACCGTGCTCAACGCGGCGCTGTACCCGAACTACGTCAATTTCCAGACGGGCACCGGGTGCAGTTCCAACGTGGGACGGATTGGTGGCAGGCAAGGGGTGTGGCTGGAGGCCGGGTGCAGCACGGGCAACGTCATCCATGAAATCGGACATGCCCTGGGTCTGTGGCACGAGCAGTCGCGCGAGGACCGCAATAACTACGTGCTCATCCGGCCCGAGAACATCACCGCGGGCTATGAGCAGAACTTCAGCCAGCAGATCGCCGACGGTGACGACATCCTCGCCTATGACTACGGCTCCATCATGCACTACCCGAGGACGGCGTTCTCGAGGAATGGGCTACCCACCATCGAGCCGCTGGGGGGGCAGGCCATCGGGCAGCGCGATTCGCTGAGCATCACGGACGCGGCAACCGTGGCGCGTCTCTACTCGAGAACCATCTCCCTGCGTGCCTTGCGCGGCCACTACGTGGTGGCCGAGGGCGGCGGCGGCGGCGCGGTGAACGCCAATCGTGGCGCCGTGGGTCCCTGGGAGAAGTTCCAACTGGTGGACCGCAACGGCTTCGAGCTGCAGACCGGCGACCTCATCCACCTGCAGACGGTCAACGGCAACTATGTCATGGCCGTGAACGGTGGCGGCTCGGGGGTGACAGCCACCCCCACGGCGCCTGGCAGCTATGAAACCTTCCGCATCTTGAAGATAGCCGGCACGGGCCTGCTCACCATCGGCACCGGAGACACCGTGGCCCTGTCGACGAACGATCTCCTCACCCCCCGCTACCTGTATGCCGATAACGGTGGCGACGGCGCGGTGTATGCCGCCGGCGCCGCCGTGGGGCAATGGGAGCAGTTCACCATCACCTTCTACTGAGGGACGGGGTAGGGCCGAGGAACTCCGGGCGAAAGCAGACGCGCGTCTGGGAGGGCGGGGTCGCGGGAAGTACCGTGGCCACGCCCAGGTCCTCGTAGACGAGGGCCGCTGCCGCCTTTGCCCATCCACTCCGTCCGCTCGGGGCGCTCATCGTCGCGAGCCAGGCGCCGCTGGCGCGTCAGCCACGCGTTGGTGCGCAGTACCACCCAGCGGCGCTTTTGCACGACGAAGCCCCGGTCCTCCTCGGAGCGCCGGACAATCTCCAGCTCCAATCCGGCCTCATTCGCGGCGTCCGCCACCACGGGCCCCTGGTAGCGCGCATCCGCCCAGACCTTGTTCAACGAGGGAAAGTCTTCGGAGGCACGCGGGAGCACCGCACCTGCCGCGGCATCCCGGTCCTGCACGTCGGCGGTTGTCACCCAGGCCATCAAACCAGTCCCAGCACATCCACGAGCAGGTGGCGCTTGCGGCCCTTCACCTGCTTGCCGGCGTCGTAGCCTCGGCTGTCGGCTTCCTCGGATGCCTTGACCGACTGGCTGTCCATGATTCCCGCCGTCAGCGCGAGCTCTCGCCCCTCCGACTGCCGTACCTTTCCGCGCAGCGCATCGTGCACCCGCTTCCAAGTGCCGTCCTTCTTCCACAGCCGGAAGTAGTGGTAAACGCTTTGCCAGTCGGGAATGTCGTGCGGCAAGTATTGCCACTGCACGCCTGTCCGCGTCACGTAGAGGATGGCATTCACCACCTCGCGGCGCGGGTGCACCTGCTCCTTGTGGCCTCCTCTCACTCAACAGGCTCTCACTCGTCGCGGAGTGAATCAGCACGAGGTGACCGCGAGGCATCTGTCCCCACGTGGACGAGCAAGCCAGTCGTCTCGGACACCAATGTCGAGACACGGGCGAAGGTGCTCCGGCGTCCCCCTTCCTTGAAGCGCCGAGGCCCGCGAGGTAGAGAACGACGCCTCATCTCCGCAGGGGGCGGGGATTCAGGGCAGGGACGCCTTCATGAACCCACGCGGCGCCGAGAAGGAATACCTCCAAGATGGCCTGCGCAGCGGACTCAAGCTCGACGCGCGCTTCGACGCCCTGACGCCCCACCTCCACGTGGCGTGGATCTCCTGGGACAGCGGCTTCCGCGGTTCGGGACTGCGCGTGGGCGACCGGGTCATCGCCATCGACGGTCAGCCCGTCGTCAAGCCACCCGACCTGGCCACCACGCAGCGCACCTTGCCCTTCATGCTCGGCCAGTACGCTGAGAACCAGACCTGGGACAAACAGGGGCGAAAGGAGGGTGACAAGGTCCAGGTGCGAATCGTTCGCCGGCGCGAGCCCGGCGAGGGCTGGGAGGAGCACGAGTTCAGCGGTGCCCTGCTCCATGAGCGCACCTGGAGCATCGCCGATACGACGCGGCAGATCATCGGACCGGGAGGACCCGAGCGCATGGGTCGCGACGGCTTCGACGAGGCCTGGATGTCATGGCTCGAGAAGCGCGTCTTCGACTGGGAGCGCCTGCTCGACAGCACCTTCGGCGCCTGGCGCACCTCGCGAGGGACGCGCGCGGAGCTCGCGAATCACCTCGGACACAAGGCCCGCGTCGACTCCCTCGTCGAGCATCATCCCGGCCCCTTCGCGACGGCGATGCGCGAGGACTGGGAGACGGTGCGTGCCTGTCTCGATGGAGACCTCGTCACGCTCCCGGCGGATGCCCTGGAGTTCCGCACCCGGGGCGAGGAGCAGGTGAAGGCCATCGGCCTCCAGGCCGCGGCGGCGTGGAAGGTCCTGCTGGAGGCGCGTGCAGGGGAGACGCTCGGCGCCTTCCCCGTCGTCGACCCCTTCCGGGGTGACCGCTCGGCGGTGACCGGCAAGCTGGTCTCACTGCCGACGCTGACGCAACGGGAGTGGCTGGTCGACATGGGCAAGGGCTACCTGGCCTGGAACCAGTCCGGCGCCTGGGTCTTCTGCCCCGCCAACACCCCGGCCATGAACAAGGTCTTCTCCGCCATGCAGCGCTACCAGAAGCGCGTTGCCCCGTCGGTGAGGCTCGACATCGCCGTGCTCGGCCGCATCCTTCCGGATCCCCGCCTGCTCGCGGGCTCGGGCCGCACCGCCGCCGGCCTGGAGGTGGAGCCCGTCGCCGCTCTGGTCGGCGGCGTGGTCTGCGTCGATGTCAGCGACCCGAGCGAGGGCGGACCGCGCTTCGCCGGAGAGGAGACGCTCAGCCAGGAGAGCTTCGGCGCTCCGGCCGACGACGCGAGCCCGCGCGAGGTCCTCACCGCGATGATTTCGGCCGTGAAGCGCGGTGACCAGGAGACCTGGAACGGCCTCTTCGCGGACTGGCGCGCCGTGCCAGACGCCGACCGGCCCATCTACTACCCGGTCTGGACCTGGAACGGCCGGGACAGCGAGTGGGTGCGCGCGCGGGGCCTCATCCTCGGCAAGGTGCTCGACGCGCGGGTGCGCTGGATTGGCGAGGTGCGGGTCGTCATCCGGGGCGACGAGGCCCCGGGCCTGCCGCGCGTCGAGGAGGTCGAGTTGGAGCTGGACCACGTCGGCCTCTTCGAGGGCCAGACCCGCACCTTCAACTCAGTCGACGTGCATCGGCGCTGGACGGTCCAACGCCGCAACGGTGGCCCCTGGCGCATCACCAGCGAGCAGAGCCTGTAAGGAGCACTCCATGGGCTGGTACTCAAGCCGCGTCTCTGAACTCAACGAACGGTTGAACCGCGCCTCGGAGGGCGCCCCCGACACGGTGAAGCGCGCTTTGAGCGACGCCATCGTGAAGGTTGGAAACGCGGCCGATCAAGCCCTCTCGGCCATGCTCGACGCCAGCGAGCGCACCAGCGCCGGCAATCTGGGGACGCAGCGCAAGTGGCAGGAGCGCTGCGCCACGGCTACGGCCGACATCAGCCGCGCCTTTGGCGATGCCGCCAAGGACAACATGCTCTCGCCGGCCCTCCAGCTCTTCTGGTACCAGGCGCTGGAGCACGAGATGGCCTTCTTCGACTCCCTGGCCAGGGTGCAGACGCCCCAGCTCCACGACGACCTGCTCGTCCACCAGGACCTGCTCAACAAGATGCTGGGTGAGCTGTGGGACAAGTGGACCTTCCTGCTGTCCAAGGACGTCATCTTCGAGAACGACCAGCGTCAGGTGGTGCAGCAGGTCTCACGGATGGCGCAGTCCATCGTCGACGAGCTCGCCCCAGGCGTGCTCAAGCGCACCAGCGAGGGCGTCTCGCGCGCCACCGCGAAGTCGCTCGACGTGGCCCTCAAGCTCGATGACAAGCTCCTGGGCGGCAAGGGCGTGGACTTGGCCAAGCTCGTCGCCTCGCTGTTCGATGTCGACATCCCCGACGAAATCGACCGCAACCTGCTGGACGCCGTGCAGGGTGGCTCCGAAGTCTACCAGGTGCAGCAGGGCCACTACCGCAACCTGGTGTCGGCCTACCAAAGCCTGGTGCAGGCGGAGAAGGGCAGCGTCCTGCTGCTCTTCAACGCGACGCGGGCGGAGGTCGACACGTACCGTGACAAGAACGACCTGGGGAAGGCCAAGGTCATGCTCGACCAGGCCAAGGGCTCCCTCTCCGACTGGGCCTCACGCGTGCCCAGCTCGGCCCAGCGAAGCGAGGCCTCCAGCTTCAAGGACAAGGTGTGCTCGGCCATCGACACCGACTGGCGGCTCACCGAGGAGCTCGACAACAAGTTCCGCGACAAGTTCAAGGGCATCTTCGTCCAGTCCCTGGGCAGCGAGACCCTCGAGCAGCTCGCGGAGTCCTACCTCTTCCGTCAGCACATCGAGGAAATCACTCGCAAGGACGCCGCCGGCAAGCTCAAGGCCCTGCCGGGCAACCTCCAGAGCGAGGTCGACAGCGCGCTCGAGCGGGGCCTGCGCCCCCTCGACGACCTGGTCAACCGCGTCCCGGAAGAGGTGCGCGAGCTGGCCCGCATGAAGAACCAGCGGTTCAAGGAGCACGTGCGCGCCAGGCTCAAGGACCGCATCCAGGCCCTGCTGCCGGCCATCGTCGAGCTGGCCGCCCTCTGGGACCCGAACAACCTCTCGAAAGACTTCAGCCGCGAGGAGCTGGAGAAGGCCCTCCGCTGAGATGGGACGGCGCGACTCAGGGCCGCGCGTAACCTTGGAGCATGCCTGTAGCCACACGCAGGCAGAGAGATGTTGAGGCGTCCGAACCCTGAAGGATCCCCTCATCTAGCGAGTTGATCAGCATACGCTCGCTCGGCGGCTGCGTGCGAAGGCGCTGGTATCCGCGCAAAGAGGCAGCCACCATGAAACGCAAGGTGGCCATCGACGCAGAGCAG
>NZ_RAWP01000147.1:0-19994 GCF_003668935.1 Corallococcus sp. AB032C
GCGGGAGGCGGCGTCGCGGCGACGGGGGCCTGCTGTTGCGCGGGTGCCTCCGCGGGCTTCGGGGTACAGGCGGTGACACCGGCGGCGGTCAGCACCGCGAGCCATGCGAGGTTCCTTCGTCCCAGGCCCATCACGTGACGCTCCTTGTGTTCGTGCTGCGAAAAGAAAAGGGGCGCGAGCCCATGTGGCCCGCGCCCCGGAGTCAACGGTCCCGCGTCACCTTACGGCAGCGAGGGGTTGTTCTCCGCGAAGTATTCGTGGCTGTCCGCGTTGTCCCGCGCGTTGGTGGGGTTGGACCGGGCCAGGTTCTTCGCGGCCGTCTGGCCGTAGGCCCAGTCGTCCGTGCCGGCCACGACGTTGAAGTGGCTCATCTCGTGGACCAGCGTGCCCGCGCGCGAGTCCGTGCCCGTGTTGGGGGCGCTCCAGAAGGCGCCGCACACGTAGATCTTGTACGGCGAGGCCGGGTACACGTACGCGTAGGTCCCGCTGTCGTTGCAGCTGCAGTCCACGACGACGGCGGCGGACGCGAACGCGTTCTTGATGCTGTTGAAGTGCGTCTTGATGACGTTCCAGTTGGCGCTGGAGTACGTGCCGAACCAGGTGGTGTAGCGGCTGGTCGCGGACGGCGTGGCGCTCAGGTACGTGTACGCGTTGTTGGAGTACGTCTTCGCGCTGTTGTACGCGTTGGTGATGGTGGTCTGCTCGGAGGCGGTGCACGCCCCGGAGTAGGTCAGGCCCTGCGCCGTCACCGTGCCCATCGCCTCGGTGCCATCGCGGCTGGTGCGGCGGCCCTCGATGAAGAGGCTGACCGCGTTGGAGGACAGCGCCGTCACGCCCGCGCGCGCCTCCAGCTCGTAGCGGATGGTGTAGGTGCCGGAGGCGGACAGGTCATACGCGTCCGACACGACGACCGGGCCGGAGATGCTCTGGCCGGGGGCGATGGTGACCAGGTCCTCGGGGCGGCCCTGCACGCGCTTGAAGTGCGCGCCCGTGTACTCCACCGGCTGGCCGTCGCGGGACACCGACAGGCGGCCCTCGTTGAGGCCCTCGCCCGGCGCGTCCCACTTGTAGATGCTGACCGGCGCGGAGGAGGTGTTGGTCAGCGTCACCTCCACCATCACGCGCTCGCTGGCGGCCATGGAGGCCTTGCCCGCGGACACCTGCGCCGTCAGGGCGCCCTGGGCCTGCTCCGTGGCCTCGGTCGGGGTGGGCTCACCCTCCGCCGGAGGAGCGCCGCAACCGCTCAGCAGGGAAACGCCGACCACCGTGCCCATCAGCCACTTGAAACCGCGAAGGCTCTTGCTCACGAGGAACTTCCTTTCGGAAAACGACGCGACGAAAACGCCCAAGGGGGAATGCCCGGGTCCGCATGCTTATAGGGGAAACCGGACCCACAGATGATGGCACGAAATACTGTGAAATAAATGCCTACCGGCTATCCGGGTTCACGGCGCGTCGCGGCCGACCGTGGCCCGGAGCGTTAGTCTTCACGCGGCACGCATTGCGTGTGGCACCAACAAAGACACAGGGAAGGGGTGGCGGAAAATGCGCGCGGTGGTGTTCGAGCACGAGGAGCACGAGGGGCCAGGCCTGTTGGGGCCGGCGCTGGAGGCGGCGGGCTTCACGCTGGTGCGGCGCTTCCGGACGGTGAAGCGCGAGGACGTGGACGCGCCGCTTGTGGTGGTGATGGGTGGGCCCATGGGGGTGTACGAGGCGGACGCCCATCCGTTCCTGAATGAAGAGCTGGCGTTGCTGGGAGAGCGGCTGGCGAATGACCGCGCGTGCGTGGGCGTGTGTCTGGGTGCGCAGCTTCTGGCGGCGGCGGCGGGCGCGACGGTGTCGCCGGGGAAGAATGGCTTCGAGGTGGGCGTGGGGCCGGTGCGCTGGACGCAGGACGCGCTGAAGGACCCGGTGGTGGCGGGCGCGAAGCCGCGCACGGCGGTGGCGCACTGGCACGGGGACACGTACACGCCGGTGCCCGGCGCTACGCTGCTCGCGTCCACGGACCGGTACACGCAGCAGGCCTTCCGGCTGGGGAAGTCATATGGCTTCCAGTTCCACCTGGAGCTGACGGCGCAGGAGCTGGGGCGCTGGCTGGAGCTGGGGGAAGAGGACCTCGTCACCCGGGGCAAGGACGTGGCGGCGCTGAAGGCGCAGCTGCCCAAGTTGAAGGCGGCGGAGGCGGAGAACACGGAGCTGCTCCAGCGGCTCGCGCATCAGCTGGCGAAGGGCCTACGCTGACGGCCGTCCAAGGCAAGGGGAGGGCCGGACGCCATGAAGCTGACCCGCCTGCACGTCCACCACTACCGAGGGCTCGCGCCGGACACGGTGCTGACGTTCGGCCCTGCCCTGAACGTGGTGGTGGGCGCGACGGGCAGCGGACGCACGACGCTGCTGGAGCTGGTGTCCGCGGTGCTGTGCTCGGACTTCTCCGGACTGTTGCGGGAGCCGTTCGCGCTGGAATACGCGCTGCGCTTCGACGCGCTGACGGTGGACGTGGCCGTGCGCAACGAGCCGCCCGCGGCGCTGCCCGCCAATGCCGGGGAAGGCGGGCCCGATGCAGTCCCTGGCGCCGCATTGGCGTTGCCTCCGGCGGCGTTGGCGCACGGGCTGTTGCCTTCCATCGTGGCGACGGTGCGGTGGGACGCGGCGGAGGACGCGCGGCTCGTCATGCGCGCCAGCGCCACGGGCTTCGCGTGCGAGGTGGCGGGCGCGGCCGGCTTCTCCAAGCGCATGCACTGGTCGGTGTTGGACCGGTCCGTGTGGACGCTGCTCTTCATGGCCGCGCAGTACCTGGAGCGCGGCGTGAAGGACCGGCTGAAGGACCTGCTCCGGGAGACGTTCCTGCTGGCGCCGCCGCGCTTCGACGAAGCGCTGGGCATGTTCGAGCGCATCGGCGCCATCCGCTACGCGATGGAGCAGCGCGGTGAGGAGTTGTTTCCGCTGGGGCTCATGGCGCTGCCCACGTGGATGCCGGGCTGGCTGCGCGACCAGGTGGAGCGCGAGCCCGTGCCCCCGTCGCTGCTCTTCCGCCACGATGCGCAGCCCCAGGGCTTCCTCGCGCGCTTCGTGACGCTGGCGGGGTTCGCTTCAGGCACGCTCACCGTGGACGTGACGGAGACGACGCCGCTGTCCCAGGGCGGACGGTTGGGCTTCAGCGGCTTCCGCTTCGCGTTCGTGCGGCCGGACGGCACTCCGGTGGCGCAGGAGCAGTTGGGCCATGGCCAGAAGCGGCTGTTGTCCTTCCTCTACTACCTGGACGTGCACGAGGCCTTCGTCATCGCGGACGAGCTGGCGGACGGCCTGCATCCGGACCTGGTTCGCGCGTGCGTGCGGGACCTGGGGGCGCGGCAGACCTTCGCCACCAGCCAGAACCCGTTGCTGCTGGAGCATCTGGAGTTCACCCACGCGGAGCAGCTGCGCACGTCGTTGATCCGCTGCGAGGTGGGGGGCGGGGCTGGGAGATGGCGGTGGACGCAGCCCACGCCGGAGGAGGCCGCGCGGTGGTTCGACGCGTACCGCGCGGGCTCCGTGCCGCTGGGCGCGGTGCTGCGCGCCCAGGGCTTCGGATGACCGTCAGGGCGCCGTCGACCCCTTGAAGAGGAAGTCGTCGGTGAGGCCGCGCGAGACCAGGTTCCTTCCCAGGTGGAGGGTGCCGGAGAAGTAGCCGATCCCCACGAACGCGCCCTGCTTGTTCACCGCCACGTCCGTGAAGAACGGGCGCCCGGTCGAGGGGTACGTGTGCCGCCACTGCTGCTGACCCTCGATGCGCTCCAGCCTCGCGGTGAAGAGCGTGTAGCCGGAGGGCGAGTCCGGCTCGATGGAGGCGCCGCCCACGACCACGGCGTCGTCCTCGGCCACGGCGACCGCGCCCACGGCCTGCGGGTAGGCGCGCGCCCAGCGCTCCTCTCCGGCCCGGGTCCACGCGACGAGGAAGCCGCCGCCCGGGACCGGGGGCGTAATCGTCTGCCCCCGGAACGTGAAGTCGCTGCTGAACTGGCCTCCCACCACCACGCGGTTGCCGTGCACGGCGATGCCCGCGGCTCCTCCCGACGCGCCCACCAGCGACCGGGTCCACTCCACCGTGCCCGAGGGGGCCACCTTCCAGACCTGCGGGTCGGGGTACAGGATGCCCGCGAAGTAGAAGGCGTCCGCCTCATCCACCGCGACGCTGTCGCCGACGCTCAGGTTCAACTGCTCGCGGACGGTCCACTGCGCCGCGCCGGCGGCGTTGAATTTGGTGAGGAAGGCGGTCTCGACGTCCGTCACCTGCGAGGAGTTGGGCCCCAGGCCGAAGTCCACCGTGCGGAAGGCGGTGCCCGTCATGGCGATGCCGTCCTGCGAGTCGGTGACCAGGTCCCGGGGGGAGATGCTGCCCGTGAAGTGCCGGGCCCACTGGAACTGCCCCGTCTTGCGCAGCTTCAGCAGGAAGGCCCCCGGTGGCTGGAGTCCCGCCCCCAGGTTGATGGACTCGTTCGACGTCCCCGCGACGAGGACGTTGCGCTCCCGGTCCACCGTGAGCGCCACCGCGTCGACGAAGTTCTGTCCGCCAGGGGGCAGCACGCCCTCGTAGGCGCGGGTCCACAGGAGCGCGCCGGCCGTCGTGTACTTCGCCACCGCGAAGCCAACGCTGTCGGGGTTCCCGGAGCCGACGGGGCCCGCGCCCAGGTCCACGCTGCCCTGGTAGAGGAACAGCGCGAGGACGTTGCCGTCGCGGTCGAAGGCCACCGCGTGGGCCTCGTCGAACCGGGGGGAGCCCAGGTGCTTCACCCAGGCGAAGGCTTCCCTCGAGTGTGCCGCCTCCTGCGTCCGTGCGGACGCCTCGGGGACTTCCGAGGGCCCGCACCCGCCAAGCGCCGCTGCGATCACGACGCCCCAAAGAAGCCGCCAGCCCATCACCCTGTGAGTCATTCCCATGTGCACCCCGCTGTCCCCAAAGACAGACAGTTTGAGTTAGGGACGACCTGCAGGCAGGCACACTGCCTTGGAGGGCAGTGGGGCTTTGATGCCTGAACAGTCCGCGGAGGGGCGCGGTCAGCGGCCGGAGAGCAGCTCCGTGGTGAAGGAGAAGCCGCCCAGCAGGTAGGGCATGGCGTTCATGCGGTTCTCATGTTTGAGGTACCAGCCGGCCATGAACAGCACGGTGGGCTTGCTCATGAGGCCGCCCGGCTTCGTGTCGAAGGCATACGCGACGAGCGGGCCCACGCGGACGTGCGAGTTGGTGGGCAGCGTTCGTCCGGGCAGCGGCTCCACCGCGTTGGTGTCTTCGTCGTAGCGGGGCCACACCGCGGAGAGCCGGGCGCCCAGCGTCCACTGTCCGGCCAGCCAGAGGACGTCCGTGTCGTTGGCGAGCACCCAGCCCTTGCCGGGCACCAGCGTGTCCAGCGTCGGGTCGTAGAACGTGCCGCGCGTCCCGCCGTCGTGCAGCGACATGTTCCAGTACTCGATGGCCAGCTTCGAGCGCAGCGCCAGGGACTTCACCTTCGCCTGGAGCATGGGCTCCACGAAGAAGTGGTGCCCGGAGGTGCCGTAGGCGGCGTCATTGGTCGCGCTGCGCAGGTCGTCGTCGTAGGGCTGGAAGGAGTCCGGATAGGACTGGACGCTGCCGAAGGTGCCGAAGAACTGGACGTACTCGTAGCCGGCGCGGACGTTGAAGATCGCCAGCGGTTGCAGCTCCACCACGGGCCCCAGCTTGAAGAACGCGGGGCTCAACCGGAGGCTCGCGCCGGCGCTGGCGTACGTGTCGCGCAGGAGCAGGGAGGGGCTGTCGGAGAGGCGCTTCTGGTAGACGAGCCGGTTCTGCGACTCGAGCCCCAGCGGGTTGTAGCGGACCACGTTGAGGGTGGTGAAGTAGACGCGGCTGTCGGGCAGGAGTGGCTGCACCGGGAGCGGCACGTCCTCCGTGATGGGCGCCTGGGGCTGCTGCGCGGCCACGGGCGCGCCCAGGCCCAGGAGGGCGAGCAGCGCGGCGCGCGTGAGCGCCTTCGACAGGGACGGGGAGCGGACAGGCGTCGGGCGCTGCGGGAACACGTTCGCGGGCATGCATCCTCTCGGCGGAGTCCGCGGGAGCGGCCCCTGGGCAAGGGCCACCCGTGGCGGGCGGCGGGAGCGTCGTGCACCTGACGTGGGCGCTTCAAGACGCACCAGGACGAAGCCGCCGGATGACACCCGGCGTCACCAAATGTTTCACGGCTCGCGGACGGGGTTTCAGAACGTGAGCTGGAAGCGGGACATGAGGACGTTCTCGGGAGGGCGGTCGGCGCCATCCGGAGCGCCACCCTCGTAGTTCGTGCGGTGGAAGTTCAGGGCGAAGCGCACGCGCCGGTTGAAGGCGAACGTCGTGGCGACGCCGAAGCCGCTCGCCGCGCTCACGGATTGCGCGGGGTTGGCGAAGCGGGGGAAGGCGGCGTCGTCCAGGTCCAGCGCGTGGTAGCGCGCCGCCACCTCCAGCGCGCCGCCCTCGAGCGTCTTCGGGTCGAAGGGCGTCGTGGGCCGGGCGCCTTCGAAGGACGCCTTTCCTCCAAACACCCAGGACACCGACGTCTGCCACGCGTGGTGGTGCAGCCGCGCGCGTGCGTCCGCGATTTGCACCTCCTGTGACGAACGCACGTACTCCGCGAGGAAGCCGAAGGACCCCCAGTAGAAGTAGCCCTGGGGCGCGAGCCGCAGGTGCTGGCCATGCGCCGTCACCGTCTCGCCGGTGTTCGAGTTGTTGAGGTAGCTGAAGATGATCTCCTGGCCCGTGCTGCGAAACGGCGCGAGCCCGGTGTTGGTGGCGGTGCCGAACTGGAGGCCGCGCGTCACCGCGATGCCCAGCCCCAGTCCCTGGAGGAAGGACGGCTCGCGGCCCTTGAAGGGCAGGGCGAAGACGCGGGCGACCAGGTCGAAGCTGTCGTCGGGGTTGGTGTCGGTGCTGGCGCCGTCGGGGTCTCCATTCACCACCGCCAGCGAGTACTGCCACCGGCCGCCTTCGCCCTCGCCGTGCAGCTCCAGGCCCTCGTCGCGGTTGGGGACCAGGTCCACCGTGAGCGAGCGTTCAATGAAGGGGTTGTCCATGTCGGACTGGAGCAGCTCCAGTCCGAACGGCGTCTTGAACCGGCCCGCGCGCAGGCGGACCCATTCCCCCGGATGGAAGTCGATGAACGCGTCCTGGAGGATCGGCTGATTGACGCCGAAGTCCGGCATGAGGCGGAAGTCGATGAAGCCGAAGAGCGTCCCGTCCAGGATGGGACGCACGCGCCGCATGAGGAACGTGTTGGTGCCAGTTCGGTCGATGTCCGCGAAGTAGAAGCGCCCGTCGCCCTGGAGCTGGCCGCGCAGCTTGAGGACGAAGGCCTTGTCCGCGGACGACAGCGTGAAGCCTTCCTCGGAGACGTTGATGACCGGAGGCTCGGCGGCCTTGGGAGGCTCGGCGGCCTTGGGAGGCTCGGCGGCCTGGGCGTGAACGCGGGGCGCGGAGATCAGCAGGCCCGTGGCGGCGAGGAGGGCGGGGGCGCAGAAGGTGGACACGCGTGGACCTCGGGGGACAGGCTCCGGGAGGGCGGAGTGCCCCCCTCGTCCGTCGGGCGCGACCGGGATGCGGACGGGCACGTTGGCGGCGGGAAAGTCTTGCTGTCAAGAATCGCCGGGAAGACCTGTTGTCACCTTCACTTGCCGGATCCGGGGCGGTTTGGTTCATGCTTGGCGGCATGTCCGTGACCAAGCCCCGCGCCGCATCGATGTACGTCGACCTGGACCGCGACGCGTGGCGCGAGCTCCGGGCATCCACGCCGCTGACGTTGACGGCCGAGGAGGTGGAGAAGCTGCGGGGCCTGGGGGACCGGCTGGACATCCAGGAGGTGGAGGACGTCTACCTGCCGCTGTCGCGACTGCTGCACCTGCAGGTGGCGTCAGCGCAGTCGCTGTGGGCGGCGCAGCAGGCGTTCCTGGGCTATTCGGTGCGCAAGGTGCCGTTCATCATCGCCATCGCGGGCAGCGTGGCGGTGGGCAAGAGCACGACGTCGCGCATCCTCCAGGCGCTCCTGGCGCGCTGGCCGGACCATCCGCGCGTGGCGCTGGTGACGACGGACGGGTTCCTCTATCCGAACCGGGTGCTCGCCGAGCGGGGCGTCATGAACCGCAAGGGCTTTCCGGAGAGCTATGACCGGCGCGCGCTGGTGCGCTTCCTGGCGGAGCTGAAGGCGGGGCGCGAGGAGGTGACGGCGCCGGTGTACTCGCACCTCGTCTACGACATCGTGCCGGAGGAGGCGCAGTCCATCCGGCAGCCGGACATCCTCATCCTGGAGGGGCTCAACGTCCTGCAGACGGGGCCGGTGGAGGGCGGGCGGCTGCCGCAGACGTTCCTGTCGGACTTCTTCGACTTCTCCATCTACGTGGACGCGAGCGAGACGGACATCCGCCACTGGTACGTGGAGCGCTTCCTGCGCCTGTGGGAGACGGCGTTCCGCGACGAGAGGTCCTTCTTCCGGCGCTTCTCTGAATTGACGCGCGACCAGGCGATTGCGAGGGCCGCGTCGGTGTGGGCGGAGATCAACGGGCCCAACCTGGCGGAGAACATCGCGCCCACGCGTTCACGGGCGAGGCTCATCCTGGTGAAGGGCAGCGACCACAAGGTCCGCCGCGTGCGGATGCGCAAGCTGTAGTTCGGGGAGGACGCACATGGCGCCACGAATGGGTTCGCTCTGGGATGCGGTGGGGAACACGCCGCTGTTGCGCATTGGCTCGCTCAGCCGTCAGACGGGCTGTGACATCGTCGCCAAGGCGGAGTTCATGAACCCGGGCGGGAGCATCAAGGACCGGGCCGCGAAGGGGATGATTCAACGCGCGGAAGCCACGGGGCAGCTGAAGCCCGGCGGCACGATTGTCGAAGGCACCGCGGGCAACACAGGCATTGGCCTGGGACTGCTGGGGCGCGAGCGCGGCTACCGCGTGGTGGTGACGATGCCGGACAACCAGGCGCGCGAGAAATACGAGTACCTGGAGGCGATGGGCGTGGAGGTGCGGCGGGTGCCGGCGGTGCCGTTCTCCAATCCCTTGCATTTCTTCCACCAGGCGCGGGCGCTGGCGGAAGCGAACGGCTGGGCGTGGATGAACCAGTTCGAGAACACGGCGAACGGCGACTTCCACTACGAGACGACTGGGCCGGAGATCTGGGAGCAGGCGGAAGGCAAGGTGGACGTGCTGGTGGCGTCCGTGGGCAGTGGCGGCACGCTGTCCGGTACGAGCCGCTACCTGAAGGAGAAGAACCCGGCCTTGCGAGTGGTGTTGGTGGATCCGCCGGGGTCGGGGCTCTACTGCCAGGTGCGCACGGGGAAGATGGAGACGGCGGGGAGCTCCATCACGGAGGGCATTGGCATCATGCGGCTGACGGAGAACTTCCGGCAGGCGCGCGTGGACGAAGCGATGCGCCTGGAGGACCAGGACATGCTGGAGATGCTCTACCACCTGGCGCGCGAGGACGCGTTGGTGGTGGGCACCTCCGCGGCCCTGAACGTGCGGGCGGCGTGGGAGGTGGCGCGCAAGCACCAGGGACAGGGCCTGCGCATCGTCACGTTCCTGTGCGACCACGGCAGCCGCTACGCCTCCAAGGTGTTCAACCCGGAGTTCCTCGCGTCGAAGGCGCTCACGGTGAAGCCGCTGCCGGCGGTGTGAATCAGCGGGGCTGCTACTGGCTGGCGACCACCTTGAGTGTGGGCTCCGCGGGCGCCTCCTCCTTGACGGTGAGGGACAGTTCCAGGCTCCGGGCGACCAGGGCCTTGAGCGCCCACACCTCAGGAATCGTCTGGATGTAGACCCGGCTGATACCGAACGCCGCGGGGGACGCTTCGACCTCGAACCCCGCGGCGAGCGCTTTCGCCTCCTCGACGGGGACCCAGGTGGCGATGCACTTGCGTTTGCCATTGCCGAAGAACCGCACGAACCACTTCGTGGGCTTCTTGAAGGACACGTTGAAATAGTTCGAGGTGTCCCGGTAGAGGACGTCCTCCGACGCGTGGCCGTTCTTGGTGCAGATGTCCCGGACGACGCCGAAGAAGGCCAGTTCCTCCTCGGTGGTCTCCACGGCGGCGCGTGTCTTGTCGTCACCCGAGGCCCGGGGTTCCGTCTCAAAAGGCTTCGAGCTGTCCGCCTTCACCACGTTGGGCCCGTCCTTGGCGGCGGGTGCCTCGGTGCCTTCGTTCAAGCGCTGGATGCGCTCCTTGAGTTTGTCGAGGAAGTCGTCGCCCATGACGCGGAGGAGGGTGGGCTCGATGGCCTCCTTCGCGACCTCCGCGAGGCGTTCCATCACGGCGGTCGTCCGCTTCCCCTTGTAGATGTCCTCGGTGAGCCACTTGAGGAATCCCTCGTGTTCGCCGGGTGATTTGAGGGCGGCGGACAGCTTGTCGATCATCCCCTGGCGGTAGCGGCTGTTCTCCGCATCGGTGATGAGCGTCGTGGCGTTGAAGGCTTCGCGGCTGAACTTGGACAGGAACTTCGCGACCTTGGCCCAGTCCGACTTCGTGTCCTCCAGGGAGAACGTGAAGAAGGGCTCCGGGTCCATGACGTTGGGGTTCTCCAGGTCTCCGAAGAACAGGTAGTGGCAGCCATCCGTGATGATGCCGAAGTGGAGCTCCGGGAGCTGGGAGAGGTAGCGGGCCAGTTGCTGGGCGCGCGACTTGAGGTCCGTCCCCAGGGGCTTGGTTTCAATGACGATGAGGGGCTTCTGTCCCGTCTGGTCGAAGATGGCGAAGTCCATGCGGTCCGGCAGCTTCTTGCCGTCGCCCTGGACGAAGTCCGCCGCGTATTCGAGGCGAACCTCCCGAGGAAAGCCGGGGTCATACCCAAGCAGCCGGATGAAGGGGACCACCAGCGCCAGCTTGGCGGTCTCTTCGTTGGAGATGAAGGACTTGGAGTCCTGATAGCGCTTGACCAGCTCCAGCAATTGATTCGCGTCCACGGTATCCCCCTGCAACCCGTCGAGCCCAGGTCGTGCCAGCAGTGAGAACAGACTGGCGACGTCCAGAACTACAATCGGTTGGATCCCGCTTGGCCATACCTCTTATGGGTTATCCGGGGGCAAAGGAGGGATTGGAGGACGCTCGTCACGTCCTTCCGGCGAACCCCTCTCCACGCGGAGCTGTTCCTCGCCGCAGAGCTGGGCCTCCTGTGTCTCGTCCTGTGCGGCGGCTGGAGGAAGGCGATCGACGGCACCTTCCTCGATGCTGGGGTGTGTCTCCGATGCATCGTCCGGGCTGGTCGCTGACGGAGGGGTGCTGAGCAGGTCCTCCTGAGCGCATGGGGCCTCGGGGGACGCAGGTTCCTGGGGCGCAGGAGCGAAGGCGTTCAGCACGCGCTCATCGCGCGCCTTCAGCAGTGCTGGCAGCTCGTGCTGAAGTGCCTGCACGTCGCGCTCGTGCAGGATTTCCCTCACGCGGATGGCCCAGTCGCGCAGCGCCTTTCCGCCCATGAGCGGCAGCAGTTGGGCGGCTCCTCCCAGGAATGCCCGCTGCAGGGACTGCACGAGGAGCACGTGCCCGGGACGCGCCGCCACCCGCGCCGCATGCCGAAGCAATTCGAATTCCGCGTGCGCACAGGTTTCCCCCGACTCCCAGCGCGCCGCGTCCTGGAGCCGGTAGCACGTGCTCCCCAGCCGGTCCAGGTCGAGGTCCGAGGCCCTCGCGCAGCAGTCGGCCAGAAGCTCCACCAGCACCTGCCGCTTGAGGCTGAAGTAACCCTCCAGCAGCCACCGGGCATCCGGGTTGCTTGCGTCATGCAGCGCCAACCCCAGGTTCTCCAGCGTCAGCGACTCATCCAGCGGCACCGCGCGCGTCTTGCGTCCGGGGCGCTGCACCACCAGGCCTCTCGCCGCCAGCCGCCGCAGCGCCTCGCGGATGGTGCCCCGACACACCTCATAGCGGCGCGCCAGCTTCGCCTCGGAGCCGAATTGCCCGCTCGGGTGAAGCCGCCCCAGCGCGATATCGCGCTCGATTTGCGCCTCCACGTAGGCCACGAGTCCTCGCCGTTCCATCCCCATTCCCCTTCCTCGTCTCAGCATCGCCATCCAACCACAGGGGTCTGACATGGACGTGCGGGCCCACCCTCCGCGTCGCTTGCCGGGCGAGCGCGCCCCCGGGCCGCATGGGCTGAAAACCTGTCCGACTGTCGGACAGGTTTTCAGGCAACCGGGCCCGGGCGGGCACCTCTGTCGGTGGTCCACATTGGCGACTGCGCGCGCACGACTTCGTTCGCCTTCTGGCCTGGTGCGGTCTGGGGCCCATGCGGCGGAGGAGTGTCCGACAGTCGGACAGGTCTTGAGGCAACCGGCCCCGGGTGGGGGCCTCCCTCCGTGGCCCCATCCTGGCTTCCGCGCATGCACGCCGTCGCGGCCCACCGCCGCGCTTCGTGAGGCATGCGTCATCACGGGGACCATTGAATCGACGGGTTTGTTAACGAACCTCTGGCGACCTGCTTAGGATGCGCGCGTCCTCTTCCTTCATGGAGCTTCGATGGTGCGCACCCGGCTCGTAGGTCTCCTGGCGTTGCTGTTCGTCGCGGTCCCCGTCGTATCGGGGGCTCAGGATGCCGTGGCTCCGGCGGCGGCGGCTTCTGGCGATGAAGCGACGCATCAGGCACTGCGCGGCATCAAGCAGGACATGGAGGATGCGCTCAACAAGCAGGACCTGGACCGGTTGCTGTCGCACCTGCACCCGGACGTCGTGTTCTCCACCATGAACAATGATGTTCGCGTGGGGAAGGACGCCATCCGCGCTTACTACGCGGAGATGCTGGGCGGCCCGAACAGCGTCGTGAAAAAGGTCACCGCGAAGTTCGACGTGGATGCGCTCACTCGCCTTTATGGCAACTCGGGCGTCGCGTACGGCTCTTCGCTGGACCACTACATCCTGAACGACGGCACGGACCTCGTCGTCAATGGACGGTGGACCTGCACCCTGGTGAAGGAGGGCGACCAGTGGCTCATCGCCGCGTTCCACTACTCCACCAACGTGTTCGACAACCCCCTGCTCACCAAGGTGAAGAACGCCGCCATGGGCTTCGGCGCTCTGGTCGCGGTCGCCGCGCTCGGCGCGGGTTTCTTCATCGGACGCCGGGGACGCCGGCCGGCGAAGGCTTGAGCGCGAGCCGCATGGGCTGGCGCTGGCCGTAGGTGAGCGAGCGCCACAGCCACTCGGCCGGACCGAAGCGGAAGCGCGACAACCAGGCGTGGCTGAGTGGAATCTGGAGCGCGAACACCAGCAGGGTCAGTGCCACGCAATGTGAGGGCGGCAGCTTTCCGATGAGCCCCAACCCCCAGCCGTCATAGAGCCAGAGGCTCACCACCGTCTGCATCAGGTAGTGGGTGAGCGCCATGCGTCCCACCGGCGCCAGGATGCCCAGCCACCTGCGCCAACGCTCCGTTTGGAAGAGCAGGGCGAAGGCGGCCACGTAGGCCGCCGCGAGGCCCAGGTAGCCCATCTCCTGGATCGCGGACAGGGTGAACATCCAGTGGGCTTTCGACGGGTCCAACAACCCCGCGAGCCGCAGGTGCTGGACCACCACGCCCGCGCCATTTCCCAGCACGCCCAACACCAGCCCCCAGCCCAGAAGCTTCCGGTGCCAGGCGCGGTGGCGCTCCATGTCCTGGAGCAACAGGTGCCGGCCCGCGAGCAGCCCCAGCAGGAACCGGCCCAGGATGAAGATCATCCACAGCAGCCGCTTCAGCGTGGGCAGCATGTACTGGAGGAAGTGCGCGTTCGCGGCCTGCGTCGTCCAGAGCGAGTCGCTCTTGAGTCCCAGCAGCAGCTGCTCCCGTGTCTGGGCCTCCATGGCTTCCGTGACCTTCGCGGCGTCGGCCGCCGCCTGTGCTCCGTGCAGCAGGATGGGACCGAAGTGCAGGAGCGCTGGTACCAGCAACGGCACCACCACCACCGACAGGCCCACCCACACCAGCAGCGTCCGGTCCGAACGGTTCCGGAAGAGGAGCAACGCGAAGCCCAGCAGGGCGTAGGTGGAGAGCACGTCTCCCGCCCAGAGCGCCGTGAGATGCACCACCCCGATGCCCAGCAGCACCAGCAGGCGCCGTGAATACACCGGGACGACGGAGGCTCCGCGTGACTCGGCCCGTGTCAGCTGGATGGAGAACCCGAGCCCGAAGAGGAAGGCGAACAGCGTGACGAACTTCTGGTTCACGAAGAAGTGGTAGAGCGCCGTGACAGCCGCCTCGAAGGGCGGTGCCGCCAGTGATTGGGCCTGCTCTCGCGGCATCAGGACCCGGCCGCTGAACCAGGCGAAGCTGTTCGACACGAAGACGCCCCACAACGCGAAGCCGCGCAGCACGTCCAGGAGCGGCAGCCGCTCGGAGGCATCCACCGGACGGGCGCTGGAAACGGAAGGGGCGGAGTCGGACATGCGTCCAGCAGATGCCTCCGCCTGCTTCGCGTCAACGCATGCACCGCGTCGTGCTCAGTGGCCTCACTCCACGCGGATGGAGGCCGACCGCGCGTGAAGGACTCAGGAGATTTCGAGCACCGGCGCCTCGCGCAGGAAGGGCATGCGACGCGGCAGCTTCCGCACCCAGAAGCCTTCCACCGACCTGTGGAAGAGGCGCAGCAGTGCGACGCCTTGCCTGCCTTCCAGATGGGCCAGTTCCTTCGCGGAGCGGTCCAGCAGCGCGCGGGCTCGCTGGTACTCATCGCGCACCCAGGCCCGTCCGGCTTCCGCCCTGAGCAGCGATTCGAAGTCCTGGGGATCCTGTCCCTGGGCGCGCACCTCGGCGGCGACGTCCGCGGGCACGTTGAAGAGTCCCTGAACCAGGTCCTCTCTCAGGTCGCGCATCACCGAGCACCATCCCAACGCCGCGAGCAGGGAAGGGGCGTCATCTGCTCGCACCTGCGCGTCCGCGACGTGCAGCATCAGGCTCACGGACAGCCGGAAGGTATTTCCGAGTTGCGTCCGGAGCGTTGCCGCGTCCCACCATTGCCCATCGCGCACCCGCACCCGGTCCCGGCGCATGGTGCGGACCAGTTCAAGCACCTGCTCGCGGGCCGCCGGGCCTGTCAGCTCCGTGAGCAGTACCCGGCCCAGTGACACCGCGGTGTCGTGGAACTCCGTGGCGGGGCCCGGCGCTCCGGTCTCCAGCGTGCGCAGGAGTGCGTCGATGGCGTCCAGTGGTTCGCCTCCGACGGGGCGGTCTCCATCCAGCACGTCATCCACCAGTTGGAGGAAGCAGAACCCCACCCGTGCTCTTCGCGCCTTGCGCCAGCGTCCCAGCGACTGCTGATACAGCGCGAGCGCGATGAGCCCGTAACGCGGATGCCTGCGCGCGAAGCGGTACATCTCCCTCGCGCAGAGGGCTTCCACCCGCACCGCTTCGAGGAATGCTTCCTTCCGGACCCGGGACGCCACGACACGCCACGCGCCCCAGGCGAGCAATGCTCCCGCGACCACGTCCACCAGATGGTGCTCGTGGATGAGCAGCGTGGACGCCGCGATTGCCAGGGCCCACAGCGTGAATGCGGTGCTCGCCACCGGCCCTGAGCGCTCGCGGTAGGCCAGGGCCGCCGTGCAGGCGAAGGCGACGTGGAGCGACGGCAGGTAGTTTCGCTCCAGGTTCATCGTGTCCGCGGCCTGGAAGATGGATGCCCAGACTCCGGTGACGGCACGCGGCGGCCACGCGACCTCCACCGGTAGGACGAGGAAGCAGAGTGCTCCCAGCACCGTCTCCGCGCACAACGCCAGTGCGAAGGGGAGCATCTGTCGCCACGTCCGGAAGATGAACAGGGACAGGAGCAACAGCATGTCCATGCTGACGTAGACAGCGGCCCAGCCAGGCATGAACGGGATGTGCTGCTCGAAGGGCAGGTCCACGCGCAGGCCGCCAGAATAGAAGCCTGTCACCCAGCTCGCGCCGCCGTACACCGCGAGGAAGAACAGCGCGAAGCCGCACGTCATCGCGCCTGTTCGCTTCAGTTCCTCCCTCGCTGGCCAGCCTAAGAGTGGACCCTCCGTGTGCGCTTCCTTCTCAGTGGACGCGCTCATTTCGGCTGCTCCGGGAACGGCCGGGGCCCGCGCCACATGGACAGCCAGATGCCCAGGAAGGACGGCCGGGGCACGCTCTCGTCCACGTAGCGGCCCAGGTAGAGCCAGGGCACCTGCGGGTGCCGGTGGTGCGCCCGGTGGTAGTGGTAGTTGAGGAACACCCAGCGCACCGGCGCCGCGACCTTCAGGTCCCATGCGCCCTCGCGCACGTCCAGCGGCGACCACGCGTGGTCCGCGTACTGGAGCGAGCTCCAGTTCACCGCGAACGCCGCGTAGCAAAGGGCCCACCCCACGAGCGTCAGGTCCAGCGCGTACGCCAGCCCTGCCTGGACGGCCACCATCCCCAACACCTCCGCTCGGATGGCTGTCCCCGGTGCATCCTCCAGCCGCCCCAGGTACGCGTCCGCGCCCGTCTGTTCCCCGTAGCGCGTTCCCGGCCCTCGCAGCCTTTGCAGCAGGCTCGGCGCGAGCGCGAACACCAGCGCTCCCAGCGGTACGAACAGCCAGTAGAAGCCGGTCAGGATGACGTACCACTGCGCATACTTGAGGAAGCGGTGGTCGCCCGGGTGCAGGTAGTCGAACTGCTCGCGCGCCGAGCGGTTGTACCGGTGATGCGTGAGGTGGAACGCGCGCTGCAGCGTGAACGACGTGGGGAAGAACGTCGCCGCCAGCCGGCCCAGCATGGCGTTGATCCGCATCGAGGGATGCAGCACCCCGTGCGTCGCTTCATGCAACAGCGAGAACACCGTGTTGTTCACGTAGGAGAACAGCCCGGCCGCCACCAGCCGCACCCAGAGGGCCTCCGCGTGCGACGCCGTCCACAGGCACAGCGCCCCCGCGCCCATCGCCGCGACGAGCAGCACCGCATTGAGCGCGGCGGGGATCGGCGGAGCGTCATCGGCGCGCATCGTCCCCGTCCTCGGGCAGACCTACGGCGAAGTCGAGCAGCTGGCGCATCACCGGGTCCGCCGTCGCCGTCGTGACGTTGAAGCGCATGCCGTCCAACACGGACAAATCGCGCCGCAAGAACGACGTGTAGAGCCAGCGCGACACCCCGAGCACCATCGCCAACGCACCCGGAATCCGCCCCCGACTCGCCGCGACGGCGAGCCGCACCGACGTCCCCTCCGCTACCGGCGTCAGGCTCGCGAGCAGCAGCCCCCGCGCCCTGCCCAGGTCGCTCTTCACGGAGATCAACGTCCCGCCGTGCAGCGTGAGCTCCACCCGGATGCGGTTGCCCGACAGCGCCTTCATCAGCCGGTCACTCGCGCCCGTGCCGATGACGCGCGACGTGTAGCGCAGCCGCAGGGTGTACCGGTCCGGCGTCTCCCAGGTCGGCGCGTCCCACAGCTCCCGGTGGTGCACCGTGCGCAGGTGGTCCAGGTCGAATGAGTTCGCCGCGAGCGGCAGCCACGGACAGCCCACCGTCACCGGAGGTCCTACGTTCCAGACGTGCGCCCCACCTCCCAGGTCGGGTGGGGGAAACAGCGCCTCCGGGCCGTTGAACACGAGCACCCCGCCGAAGCGCTCCTCCACCGGCCATGCCCGAGGCCCCGGTAGGGCGGACACGTCGCTCCGGCCGGGCACGGCCCGGCAGTGGCCCAATCCGTCGAAGCTCCAATGATGCAGCGGGCAGCGCAGCAGCTCGCCCTGGACGGTGCCGTGCTTCAGGTGCGCCCCCAGGTGGGGACAGTGCGCGGACAGGGCGTGGACCCGGCCCTGCTGGCTCCGGAACACCACCACCTCCTGGCCACCCACCTGAACGCCCATCGCGTGGCCGGGCCGCAGGGCCGCGGACGGAGCCACCAGGTACCAGGAGCGCGGGCGTGAGGGCCCGGGGAGACGCTCCGGAGCCACCCCGGCCAGGACGGGAACAACCATGACAGGACCCTACCGGACCCGGTGTCTCCAGGGCCACGGGGGGCCGGTCGAGACTGGCTTTACGCCCGGGTTCCTGGTTTGTCAGGCGCTGGCGGAACCGGGCGCGCCGCCCCAACGGTGCGGGCCTGGGAAGGGACGTGTGACATGGCAGGCGATACTGCGGGCAGCAGTCGGGGCGGTTCGTTGCGGGGCAGCACGCTCCAGGTGGTGCAGTCCCTGGCGGCGCAAGGCGAACCGGAACGCGCGGCACAGCTCTACGAGGAGCTGGGCGCGGCGCAGCGCGAGCGCCTCCGCAAGGAGGCCGCGCAGGGGTCGGTGAAGGAGCGCCACTGGCTGGTGGACGTGCTGCGCCGGGCGCGGGACTTCACGGGCGCGGCGCGGCTCCTGGACGGCAGCGGCGACGACGTGTCCGTGGCGGACCTGTACGCGCAGGGCGGTCAGCACGTGGCGGCCGCGGAGGCATACCTGCGCGCGGGCGAGGTGGAGCGCGCCGCGGCGGCCTTCGAGCGGGGCGGGGCGCTGGAGCGCGCGCTGGAGGTCTACCGGGGCCTGGGCGCCCGCGAGTCCATGGCGCACTGCCTGGTCCGCCTGGGCCGCGCTTTCGAGGCCGCGGACCTCTACCAGGAACTGGGGCAGGCCCACGCGGAGGCCGAGGCCCTGGGCGGCGTGCTCGCGGAAGATCCTCGCTACGTCGAAGCCGTGCTGCGCACGTGCAAGGTGCTGGATGCCGGCGGCTTCACGCACCGCGCGCTCGCGGTGCTGGCGGACGCGCTGAGCAGCTCCGAGCTCCTGCGCGCGGATCCCGTGCTGGTGACGGAGAAGGCGCGGCTCCTGCGGCGCATGGGCCTGGACGTGGAGGCGGAGGCGCTCCTCGCGCGGCTGGCCGCGGGCGCGACCGTGCCGGAGGCCAGCGGCTACCGCTTCCTCAAGGCCATCCCCATCTTCGGCGAGCTGCCGCTGGAGGACATGAAGGACCTGTACCGCCTGGCGCGACCCGTGACGGCCACGCCGGGCACGGTGCTGCTGGAGAAGGGCACTCCCGGCACGGGGCTGCTCGTGCTGCTGGATGGCACCGTGGACGTCTACTCCGGCAATGAGGCCAACGCGCGGCACCTCAACACGTTGGGGCCGGGCTCGTTCCTGGGGGAGATTTCGCTTGTGCAGGACGGCCCCGTGTCCGCGAACGTGCGCGCGAAGACGGCCGTGCGCGCGCTGCGCATCACCCGCGAGAGCTTCCAGCACTTCCTGGCCACGCACGACGCGGCCTCGCTGCACATCTACCGGCTCTTCACTCAGAACCTCGCGGCGCGCGTGCGGGCGCTGAGCGGCTGAACTTTGCCGTGCGCAGCGCGGGAAGCGCCGCGAGCTGGAGGACTCCGGCGTCGGTGATTCCAGTGCGTCCCAGCGAGAGGAACTCCAGGCCTCGCAGGGACAGGAGGCCGGTCACGGCCGCGTCGGTGATGCCGCGGCACCACCACAGCGCGAGCCACTGGAGAGAGACCAACGGACGCAGGTGCATGAGCGCCCGGTCCGTCACGTCCGTGTCGGAGAGGCTCAGCCTCCGCAGGCCGCTCAGGTGGGGGACGTGGCGGAGTTGCTCATCCGTCACCTGCGTCTGAGTGAGCTCCAGCGCGTCCAGGTCGCCGGGTTGGAGCCGTGACAGGAAGGAGAGGTCGCGCGCCGCATTGGACTCCACCAGGAGTCTGGGCGCGCAATCGTCCGGCACGGAGATGTCGCCCCTCACGTCTCCGAGCAGGATTCCGTGCGGCATGTCGGGCCACTGGGGCCCTCGGGTCCGGAGTCAGCCCACGGAGCGGTCGGAGGGAAAGCGCAGGATGCGTGAGGGCGTCATGCGAGCACTCCAGCCCCGCCCGTGAGGAAGCAGGCGAGCGCGACGAGGGGGCCTTTCACCGGACCCCAGTCCATCCCCATCCTCCTGGACAACCCCCCTGTCCGGAAGGATGCCCCGATGGCTTCAATCGACGCACTGAGGCAACACGCTCGCGCGAACTGGCGCACGTGGTTGGCGTGGGTGGCCACGCCTGTCGCCGCGCTGCCGCTCCTGGGGGTGGGCGGCCTTCGCCGGGTGGGCCTCGTGGACG
>NZ_RAWP01000148.1:0-19941 GCF_003668935.1 Corallococcus sp. AB032C
GTGCTGGGTGGCGTGACGGCCGCGGCGGCGGTGGCGGGCTTCACGGGGCTGGGGCTGACTCGGACGGAACAGGGGTCGGAGTCCGCCGGACGTGCTCGGCCGAACCTGCTCATCCTCGCGTCGGACGGACTGCGGCCGGACCATCTGTCGGGCAACGGCTATTCGCGGCCCACGTCGCCGAACATCGACCGGTTGATGGAGGAGGGCACGCGCTTCAACGACACGGTGGTGCAGGTGCCGCGCACGGCGCCGTCGTGGACGACGCTGCTCACGTCACAGTACGCGGGCGAGCACCCGGTGGTGCACACGCTGGTGGGACGCGAGGCGCGCGAGACGAAGCTCACCACGCTGGCGACAGCGCTGGAGGCGCAGGGGTACCGCACGGCGGTGGTGGCGGACTACGCGGGGGATCATTTCTCGCGGTTCCCTTATGGATTCCAGAGGGTGTCCGCGCCGGACTTCCGCTTCCCGGACCTGGTGCGGCAGCGGATGCTCATCCCCCACGTGGCGCTGCTGCCGTGGACGGCATTGGCGCCGGGGCTCTTCAAGGAACGGGGCGAGTTCCCGGAGCTGACGGACCCTGCCCCGCTGCGCATGCGGGTGCGGCATGTGCTGGACGGGATGCCGGAGGATGCACCGTTCGCGTTGGTGGTGTTCGCGTCGTCCACGCACTTCCCGTACGCCGCGCCGTGGCCGCTGGAGGGCAAGTACGTGGAGCGCGGGTATCGGGGACCTTGGCGTTTCGGTGCGACGCCTCGAATGGAGGCGGATCCGGAGGCGCCCGCGTCCACGCCGGAGGATGTCGCGGCGCTGGGAGCGAACTACGACGCCGGGGTGCGCACGTTCGATGGGCTCGTGGGGAACGTGCGCGCGGACCTGGAGCGGCGGGGCCGGTGGGATGACACGCTGGTGGTGCTGGTGTCGGACCATGGCGAGCACCTGGAGGATGAAGGGCTGGGCCAGGGCCATGGCGACCACCTGTGGGGCAGCGCGGGGCTGCGCATCCCGTTCGTGGTGCGGCTGCCCGGGGAGGTGGCGTCAGGGCGGGAGGTGACGCAGCGGGCGCGGTCGCTGGACGTGGCTCCGACAGTGTTGGATTTGCTGGGCGTGCCCGCGCCTGAATCGTTCCGGGGTCGGTCGCTGGCGTCACTCGCGCGTCCGGGGCCGGAGCCAAAGCAGTTGCCGGATGCGCCAGCGTTGATTGAGACGGATGTGTGGTTCAGCGACCGGGATGGGCAGGCGTACCAAGCGGTGCGCATGCCGTATCCGTGGCTGTATGAGATTGCGCTGGTGGAGGGAGACACGGGCGAGATTGCGCTGAAGCCGGAGTGGGAGGGACCGGTGCGCCGGGCTCGGCACCGCGGGGTGTATCTGGGGCGGTGGAAGCTGTTGGAGTTGCCCACTCCGGACGGAGTGCGGGTGCAGCTCTTTGACACGGTTTCGGATCCGTCGGAACTGCGGGACGTGGCGGGAGACAATCCGAACGTGGTGGCCACGTTGAGGGCAAAGCTGGCGGCGGAGCTCCCGGATGGAACGGTTGAGGTTCGCGGCGCCGTGGGCCCCTGAACGAAGCACCGCTGCCAGGGTGTCACTCCATGGCCATCAGCGCGGACGCGGCCATGGGAGAGGTTCGGCAGTTGGCTCCCGACCTGGAGGCACTGCGCGCGTTGCGGCAGCGGATGCTACTCACTTCGCACTGAAGGTGAGCGCAGGGTCTGGTGACCGGG
Organism: Corallococcus sp. AB032C; assembly: GCF_003668935.1. Lineage (NCBI taxonomy): Bacteria > Pseudomonadati > Myxococcota > Myxococcia > Myxococcales > Myxococcaceae > Corallococcus > Corallococcus sp. AB032C. The sequence continues at coordinate 1,728 of NZ_RAWP01000148.1, forward strand.
CCCCCATCCGCCGCAGCGCTGTGCCCACGCCAGGCGTCATGGGGGCCGCGAGGAGCGAGCTGTTCAGGGACTGGGCTGGAGGGAGGAATCGGGCGGGTCGGCGGTGGCAGCCTTTAGCCCTTCGGATTATAACCCCTCACGGGCTGTGGCTTCCGCGGACACAACTCGAACTCACAAGAGCGCACTGATGGCATTCAAGCCGAATGAACTGCAGGCGATCGCGGCCAGCCTCCGCGCCACGCTCGATGGGCGGCAGTTGCAACACCGGCCCTTCACGTTCTGCGTCGTCTATCCCAAGTACACGAACCAGAACGAGCAGATCTTCTGGACCGCCTCCCCCGTGGATGGCACCCAGGCCCCCAGCTCCAGCGTCGTCCGCCTGCTGCAGTTCATGGCGGGTTGGAATGGGCTGGATGCGGACCGACGCTACCACTGCCAATTTCACACCAGCAGCGACTACGTCGTGACGCAGATGTGCAGGGGAATGGCGAGCTTCCTCAAGTTCACCATGACTTTGGATCCCCGCGTCACGCCCGTTCAAGGGCCGTTCCCCACCGGTTCCGGGGGCGGTGTGGTGCAGGTCACCGAAGTCACCCAGGACCTGCTGGGAAGAGCCGAGCTGGACGATTTCCGGATCTCCGGCGCGGGTCCGGCGCCCGTAGGCGTCGAGCTGCTCCCGGCGCTCACGCCCTTCGGCAACCAGGCACAGAAGCAGAGCACCCTCCACCGTCTCTATATGATGGCCACGTTCGCCCTGGTCGCGGGTCGCTCCCAGAGCAAGCGAGAAGAGGGCCACAACATCGGCGCGCTCCTCGTGAGCGGCCAGGGCCAGATCCTGGGCTGGGGGCTGAACCAGAGGAACCTCAACAACAGCTTCCATGCCGAGGTCAACACGCTCCAGTCCTACTGGAAGCGCACCCAAAACGATGTTCCCGCGGGCGCCGTGCTCTTCACGACGCTCAAGCCCTGCAAGATGTGCGCAGGCATGATTGCCCATACGGGCGTGCAACGCGTCTACATGGGACAGGATGACCCGGGCACCCATGCCAGGAACACCGCGCTCGACGGGCTGACCCCCAAGCGGCTCTTCTTCCTCGGAGAGGGCTCGACGAAGCCCGTCAAGGTCTTCACCACCAACCACTACAACGTCCAGGAGCCCCAGAAGGGGCTCAAAATCCCCAACCTGACCACGAGCCTGCAGACGCTTCACGGGCAGAGCTCCAACCCGCAGATCACCAAGACGCTCAATGAGAGCAAGGGCTGGTGGAGCGAGGTCACCCTCACGTCGCGGTCGCTGCTGCGCAAGGTCCACAAGTACAGTGGCCAGGACGGGCGCAACGCCACGGTGTTCAGCGCACTCTGGCACATCGCGCCGTTCGTCGATGCGTACGGCAACAATGAGTACAAGACGCTCTTCCAGCAGTTCAATGCCCAGCGCCAGCAATCCCAGGGAACGACGACGTTCGGGCAGATGCACGACGCCTCATCCCCCCATCCCCTGGCAGTGGAAGGCATGGACCTCGGAGAGGATGAGCCCTCCAATTCCAACGCCCTCCAGGTGCCCCAGCCCCTCACGACTTCGTCTCCCGTCTCCCGCCAGCAGCCCGTGAACGAGCCCTTCTCCTTTTCCTCGGACTCGGGCATCAGCGTCAGTCCCCTGCATCCGGGAAACGTCTCCTCGATGCATACCATCCTACGGGACCGCCTCTTCTGGGAGCTGAACTACAGCGTGGGTCCGCTCTTCGAGCAGCGGCTGGGCAGCCAGCACGGCAAGTTCGAGGTGCTGCGGGAGCGATTGCGTCAATTCATCTGGGACACGGTGAAACGGGATGTCTCCACCCACATGCCCAATCCCTGGCAGTACCACGAGCATGTCGTCGCGCTGCTCCTCGAGTGCGGGGATGCGTTCTGCCGCGAGCTCGATGTCTGAAGGAAGGTCTTTCTCCCTCCGGAGACCGGGCGTTCATCCGCCGCAGCGCCATCACCACTCCCACGAATACCAGCGTGCACACCGCCAGCAACGTCACGTGGGCGGAGGCGGGCAGCTCCGTGGTGGACGGCGCATAGCGAGACAACAGGAACGAGGTCAGGTTGTTGAAGACGTGGACGAAGATGGGCAGCCGCAGGCTTCCCGTGCGTTCCGCGAGCCAGCTCAGGAACAGGCCCATCATCAGGGCCATGGGACTGTGGATGGGGTCGAAGTGCAGGATGCCAAAGAGCGTGGCTGCGCCCGCGATGCCAGCCGTGCGGCCCCAGCGCTCCACGAGCCGCGTCTGCACATAGCCTCTGAAGAAGAGTTCCTCCGCGGTGCCCGCCACCAGGGCACCGAAGAACAGCAACGCCGCGAAGGTCGCGAACGAGCCCTGGCTCGCGGCCTGCAGTCCCTTCAGCGACGCCGCGTAATTCCATACGCCTGCGAGCACCGACAGGCTCTCCATCGCCTGCCCCATCGTGAAGCAGCCCACCAGCGCGGCCACCCAGGCCCAAGCAGGCATCGGCGTTCCGGCGTCCAGGCGCAGCCGCTGCTTCAACGGCGTTGGGGACAAGAACCCGCCCATGAGCGCAGCGACCAAGCCCAAGCAACTGGACGTCATCACGGCCGCGACCATCAGCCAGGGCATCAACTTGAGTTTCTCCGTCAGGGCCTGGATGGCTCCAGTGTCCTGCGGGCTCACTCCCGAGCGGAGCATTTCCATCGCCATCGCGATGCTGGCGGAGATGACGCCCCCGACGAGGATTGCCGTCACCAGGAGGGCGAACGCAACCAGGACCGTCCATACGCGTGGCGGTGTGGGAACCGGCGAATGGGCGGCGGAGGACAGGTCGGAAGGTGAATCCATGGCGAGCGATAGTAGCGCCCCAGTTCGAGCGAGAGGAGAACGACCTCATCACCGACCTCGTGTTACCAGGCGACCCTGCATGATGTGGGTGGGCGAGTCATGCTTGGGCACCACCCCATGGCAACAATTGACAAGCAAATGCCAATCTCTGAACTCCAAGACGTCGCGAGGACTGATGCCGAGGCCAGGTTTCTCGAGGCTCTGCTCCATCTTCAACCCAATCTTGATGTATGGCAGCACGAGACCGCCGAGGGACATCCGTGGATTATCGTGTCCACGGACTTCGTCGAGGGCGGAGCAGTTCGCGACACACTGCGACTCGACTTCGATGGCCGAGCGATTCGTGGTGGCTGGAGTCGAAGTTTTCTAAATGGGGACGATGGGGTCCCGGCGCAAGAAGCAGGCGTTGACGTCGGACCGCCGGATGGAATCGAGATTGAACAGGGGGCTCCTGCGGAACTAGCAGCAGCTGCTGCTGCATGGTTCGCACTGCACGCCAGCCAGTGGGCAAGCAGTCCGCGGCGAGCCCGTTGGAACCTCTAGGTCAGAGCGAAGTCCGATGTCCTTCTCGCTCTCAGGTTTTCTGTGCACACAGCGCTGAACGGGAGATGCCCCTGCTCCCTCTTCCCGCCCGCTCCGGGCCTGTTCATCCCTCACGAGCCTTGCGCCGGTACTCGCCGGGAGGCACTCCCATCTCCCGCCGAAAAGCCCGATTGAAGGCGAACTCGGACTCGTAACCCACGCGGCCCGCGATGGCCGCGAGCCCGTCCTGTCCCTCACGCAGCGCGTGCGCGGCCTCCTGCATCCGAAGCCGCGTGAGGTACTCATGCGGCGCCACGCCCACCTCGCTCGCGAAGCGCCGCGCGAGCGTCGCCCTCGATGTCCCCGAGCGCCGCGCCAGCTCGCTCACGGTCCAACTCCGCCCTGGCTCCGCGTGCATCCAGCCCAGGGCGCTGGCGAGTGTCCGGTCTCCGAGCGCCCCCAGCCAGCCCGCGCCGCCCGGCGGCTGCGCGTCCGCCCAGGCACGAAGCACCTGCACCAGCAGGATGTCGAGCAACCGGGAGACGATGACCGAGGCGCCCCGCTCTCCCCGCTCGTACTCCCGTTCGAGCAGCGACACCGTGGGCAACAGGGCACGCGCGTCCTCGGAAGCCCCCCGCAGGTGGACCCGCCCGGGAAGCAGCCGCAACACGGGATGCGCCCCCGGCTCGTCGAACGCGAAGAAGCCGCAGAGCACCCGCGACTCCACGCCGGCCCCGCCCAGGACATATGAGGAAGCCCCTTCCCCACGTGTCGCCAGCCACTCCTCCACCCTCAGCTTGGGGCTGCGGGGCGAGTCCGCCACGGCATGCCCGTCGCCGCGCGGCAGCAGCACGACATCCCCTGGCCCCAGCGCGACGGTGTCCCGCCCCTGCGTGAGGTGACAGGAGCCCGCGAGGATCAGATGCAGGGCCGCCGAGGCCGTGGGCGCAAAGCGCAGTCCCCAGGGAGCCCGCGCCACGGTGCGGCAGTAGAGCTGCCCTCGCAGCCGGGTTCGCTCGAGAATCTGCCCCAGCAGGTCGGAAGCATGCGAGAGGTCCATGCCCTCGAGGCTAGCAGCGGGCTGTCCCCAGCGCTCATGCCCTGAGCGTTTCAGACAAAAGGTTGAGCCGTCCGCGAATGGCGGCTCCGAGGCCAGCCCGTCACATTCCCAGTCATGAACGACACCCGCTCTTCAGCTGGAGGCCTCATGAATCCGAATCCCTCACAGTTGCCCTGGAAGCTCACCTCGCCCACGGCCTTGTTCACCTTGCTGCTGGGCGCATTCATGCTGTTCCTCAGCCTCAATGCCGCGCTGAACCCGATCAGCGCGGCCAGGGGCTTCGGTCTGCCCGACTCCGGGAGCGAGGTCATCCCCTGGCTGTACGTCAAGGCGGGCAGGGACCTCGGACTGGCACTGGCGATGTTCGCCCTGGTGGCCATCCGGCAGCGACAGTCCGCGGGCGTCTTCGTCCTCGCCTGCATGGTGATGCCCATCGTGGACGCGCTGACCGTGATGCATGGAGGGGCCTCGCTCGCCTTCGCGCTCGCTGTCCATGGAAGCGCGGCGGCCTACGGAGTCGTGCTGGCCGCCGCGCTGCTGCGCCCCCAGAAGGGCACCGCTTGATTCACCGCAGGTGCGCACACCGCGGGAATTTCACGCAGGGCGACGGCGGGAGTTGGCAAGATGCCGGCCATGAAGCGGACCCTGGGGCGTCGCGTGGGCCTGGCTGTCGCGGCCCTGTTGCTGGTGTTGGTCGTCGTCGCGGCCGTGGGATTGAGCGACGTGAACGTACCGGAGACCTCGCGCTTCGACGCCGACCTGGGCGCCATCCGGGCCCTGGCCGTCTCCACCGGCGCGCCGCTCCCCACCGGATTGCGCAGCCAGCACGTGGGCCGGGCCTCCGGAGTGCCCCACGCGCTCGTGGTGGCCGGCGGCGGCTTCGGAGAGGACTCCTTCGACTTCAACGCGTACCAGGTCGTCTATGCCGACGGCCGCACGGTGCTGGTGGACGTCGTGAACGACGAGAAGACACAGCAGGCCCAGTTCCCCGGATCGGAGTTCGACGCCGCGGCCTATACCCGGGTCCAGGAGGCGCTGCGCCGCGCGGACGCGACGGTCGTCACCCACGAGCACTTCGACCACTGCGCGGGCATCGCGCACTCGCCATACCTGGACGAGGTGGCGAGCAAGGTTCACCTCACGGACGAACAATTGAGAAGCCCGCTCGCGCAGGAAGCCGGCTTCACCGCGGAGCTGCGCGCCAGGCTCACTCCGCTCCAGTACGAGCGCCTGCACCTGCTGCGCCCCGGCGTGGTCCTCATCAAGGCCCCGGGCCACACGCCCGGCACCCAGCTGGTGTACGTGCGGCTCGTCGACGGGCGCGAGTTCCTGCTCGTCGGCGACGTAGCCTGGCACCAGGACAACATTCGGCTCCCGAGGATGCACCCGCGGCTCACCAACTGGCTGGGCGGCGAGGATGCACAGGCGATGGCACACCAACTGCGGTGGCTGCACGACCTGCTGCGCACCGCGCCCGAGCTGCACCCGGTGGTGGCCCACGACGGCGCGCAGATGCAGGACTACCAGCGCCGTGGGCTCATCCTGGACGGGCTGCTCTGATCCATTCACGGGGCAGGGGGCGGGACGGGGGCCCCCTGCGCGGGTGGGTCGCCGGGTGCGGCCGTCTCGCGGGGGTCGCTACTTTGAGGGCGGGAGGTCGCGCTCCTGCCCCGCGACACGCCTGCTCATGGACCTCTACAGCGCCGCCAGGCGGATGGCCCGCCCCTTCCGGTTCACCAATCCGGCGTCCTACCGGGAGATCTCCCTGGCCGCCCGCGGGGTGATTGGCGATGGAAGCTCCTGCGCGCTCGTCCGGCCGGACGGCGTCATCGACTGGCTCTGCTTCCCCCGCTTCGACAGCCCGAGCGTCTTCGCGGGCATCCTCGATGACGCGAAGGGTGGCATCACCGGCATCACCCCCGTCGTGTGGCCCTTCGAGAGCCTGCAGCGCTACGACCCGGACACCAACGTCCTGGAGACGCTGTTCCGCTTCGAGCGCAAGGGGGCCATCCGCATCATCGACTACATGCCGTGGACCAACGACCCGCGCTCCAACATCCACGAGGTGCACCGGCGCATCGAGTGCCTGGAAGGCCCGGTGGAGCTGAACATCGTCTTCGACCCGCGCTTCGGTTACGGAGCGTCGCGGACGCGGGTGGAGCGGGAGGAGCACGGCCTGGTCGCCCGCGGGTCGGGAGGGGAGCGGCTGGTCGCCGTGCTCAGCGGGGAGGCGGAGTGGCGGCCGTGCGAGCCGCTGCGCGGCTCACCCTGCCGGGGAGACACGGGCCTCCAGACGCGCATCCGGATGGGGCCGGGCGAGCGGCGCTGGATGATCCTGTCGTGGGATTCCGACCGGCCGGAGCCGCTGGCCGCGTACCGGCCCTTCGACCACCTGCGGGATACGCGCCAAGCCTGGCGCGAGTGGGCGCAACAGCTCCACTACGAAGGGCCGTGGCGGCACCACGTGCTGCGCTCCGCGCTGGCGCTGAAGCTGCTGATGTACGGCCCCACGGGCGCGATGGTGGCCGCGCCCACCACCTCGCTCCCCGAGTGGATTGGAGGGCCTCGCAACTGGGACTACCGCTTCAGCTGGGTCCGCGACTCCGCGATGGCGGTGCGCGCCACCAACCTCCTCGGCTTCCAGAGTGAGTCGCGCGAGTTCTTCTACTTCGTGCGCGACACGTTGCAGCGCGGTGACGCGCTCCAGGTGATGTACACGCTGGACGGCGCCTCCGTGCCGCCGGAGCGGGAGCTGGACCTCCTGGGCGGCTTCCAGGGCTCGCGGCCGGTGCGGCTGGGGAACGACGCGAGGGACCAATTCCAGTTCGACACCGCGGGCGCGCTGCTCGACGCGGCGTACCTCTACGAGCGCTCCGGCGGGCGGCTGCCGCTGCGCACCTGGAGGCTGCTCCGTTCAGTCATCCAGGCCACCGCCCGCCGCTGGAGCGAGCCCGACCACGGCATCTGGGAGCCTCGCCGGGAGATGCGGCACAACGTCCACTCGAAGCTCATGGGGTGGCTGGCCCTGCGCCGGGGGCAGCACCTGGCACGGCTCTTCGGGGAGACGGCGCTGGAGCAGTCCAGTGCCGCCCTGGCGGACGTCATCCGGGCGGACATCCTGCGCAACGGCGTGGATCCAGCGCGCAAGCACTTCGTCGGGGTCTACGGAGGGAACGAGCCGGACGCCGCGCTGCTGCAGCTGCCCATCGTGGGCTGCTTCCGGGGGACGGATCCGTTCATCCTGAGGACGCTCGACTGGCTGCGCGCGGAGCTGGGCGCGGGCCCGTTCTTGCGCCGGTACCGGATGGATGACGGGGTAGGAGGCCCGGAGGGAGGCTTCATCCTCTGCGGCTTCTGGCTGGCGGAGGCGCTGGCGTTGGCCAATCGCATCCAAGAGGCCGAGGACGTCTTCGTCGCGCACGCGGAGGCGTCGAACCACCTGGGACTGCTGGCGGAGGAGATCCACCCGCTGACGCGCGAGCAGTTGGGGAACTTCCCACAGGCCTTCAGCCACCTCGGCCTCATCAGCGCCGCCGCGCGCATCGACCGCGCGCTCAGGCTCCGAGACGAAGGGCAGTCCGAGCCCCCGCACCTCCTGGAGCCCGAGCCGCCCTCCATTGAGTGACCGTCCGTTACTTCGGCAGGATCCGAAGCTCCTTGCCGCGCCCACGCGCCGGATCCCCGAACGTGGCGTCCGAGGCGGTGACGGTCCCCGTCAGCCCACCGACCACGTTCCAGAGCGTGTCGACTCCGAACGCCACCGTCGTCGGCTCATCTCCCAGTGCATACGTCTGGTTCTCGGCGCAGACCCGGGTGAAGTCCTGCTGGACGTTGTACGCCGAGCGGTTGGGGTAGCCGACCTGCCGGTAGTAGCCCAGGTTCGCGCCACCGGACTGTGGATCGCCGAAGGTCGCCGCGCTGAAGGTGATGGAGCCCGTCACGCCCGGGATGAAGCGGAAATGTCCGTTCGCCCCGTAGGCCACGTCGCAGGGCCCCGGCAGGTTGAAGGTGGCGCCATCCGGAACGCCGCCGTTGAAGGTGGCGATATCGTATCCACCGGGCAGGTCCTTGGGCACGTTGATGGGAGTGTATGGCTGCGGCCCCTGGTCCCAGCCCGTGACGACGAACAGGAAGCGCGTGGGCAGCGACTGCTCGTAGAGCAGGAGGTTGTCCGCCGACGTGGTGCCGGCGAGCATGTCCAGGTTCGGCTCCGCCGCCGGAGAGGTGAACTCCCCCTGGTCCTTGGCGTTGCGCAGCGCCTGGAGGTACCAATCCCGCGCGATGGCCGGGAAGTACTTCAGCTCGAGCGCCCACAGGTACGCCTCCTTGAAGATATACAGCCGGGCGGACAGGGACTGCGTCGGCGCCAGTGTATTCAGGTAGGTGTAGACGCCGACGCCGCTCGAGCTGGTGCTCGTCGAATCGCGCTTGAATGAGAAGGAGAAGTCGAACGTCCCCCCGAGGTAGGTCTCTCCCTCGGCGGCGATGCCCATCTGGTCCGCGTTCCCGATCTTGGCGGTCTCGACGAAGCCCGCATAGGCGTTGATGTCCAGGTGGACGCCGAAGCCCGCGGTCTCGCTGCTCGACACCCGGTACTGGCCGTCGCAGACCGAGCCGCCGCTCATGGCGAACTTGAGGTACTTCTGGCCATTGATGTTGGTCTCCGTGCCGTACTTCGCGACGACGGCCGCGACGTAGTTGTTGCCTTTGTAGAACTGGCTGAGGTCGGTTCCATCCGGAGCCGTGAAGATCTGCTGGATCTCCGCCTGTGTCTTGCCGGCGGCCACCAGCCTGTTCACGCACTCGGTATACAGGCTGAACATCCGGGCGTTGATGGCCGCCTCGGTGTAGGAGTCGACCACGCCGGGCGTGCACGCGTAGCTGAAGAAGTCGCCCGCCGCGGTTTCATCCGCGTCCTTCGAGACAACGGGCCAGTGGGCCACGATCAACGGCGCCGGACTGAACGAGGTGTCCTGGTTGAAGGAGAGGTTCGCCGCCGTGCCGTACTGGGAACGCAGCCAGAACAGCGACCGTCCGAAGTAGCACCCGTAGGGCCGGACCAGGTAGGGGGACGCGTCGTCGAGCGGGAAGTACGGATGCCGGTAGGCCTTCGTCTGCACCTTGATGCTCTGGGCCGTGAACTTGCCGTCCTGCCAGGCGAAGTGTCCCGAGCCTCCCGCCTTCACGGAGAGGCCGGCGCTCACGCCCGACTTGAGGCCCTCGAACGCGCCCACGGCGACGGTGTCCTTCGTGGAGTACTGGATTCCCAGGCTCGCGGCGAAGTTGATCTCATTCAAGACCACGTCCTCCTGGGTCGTGTTCATCTCGTAATCAAACATGTTCCAGTCGGCCATGCCGTCGGGGCTGGCATTCCCCCAGACCTCCGGCGCAGGGATGGGCATGGGGAACGGGTCGCAGACCGACGTGAGCAAACGCTTGCCCGCGTTCTCCTGCTTCGGCGGGTGGAGGGCGGTCTGCATCTTGAAGTCGCCATACTTCAGGGAGGACATCTGGATGGGCGAACCGAGCGAGGTGGAAGCCTCGCGGACCCACACCATCCCCAGAATGATGGGGAGGGTGGTTGCGTCCTGGCTCGACGCTTCGGGGATGGCGCCGACCGAGAAGAACATCGAGAGAGGACCCATCGTGTCCTCTTCCGTGCTCGTGAAGATCTTGCCGTACTCCTTCCAGACAGGCGCGGCGACCGACGCATTGAGCTGGCGCAAGGGCAGGATGTCTTGAATCACGGCGATGGAGATCGCGTTGCTCTTGTTGCCGTCGGCGAACAGGGCGACGAGCCGTCCAGCGGGATCCACGGCCAGGCCCGTCCCCAGGGCCTTGCGGCTCTTGGTCGAGTTGGGCCAGTTGAGGAGCATCGGCGCCGGCGGCGAGGCGCTGACGTTGGCGTGGCACGCGGCGTCCAGCGTCCAGGAGAAGGTGGTCGTGGTGTAATGGGCTTCATCCCACAGCGCCGCGATGACGCAGTTGACGGGAGCGTCGGTGGCGGTGGCCCCTGGCTGGGTGACGAGGATGGTGCGGACGTCGAGATGCGACAGGTTCGAGGACGTCTGGGTGGGATTGGTGGCGGGGGCCGTCACGAACCAGGACGGGACCTTGGATACCCAGTTATTGGTGAACGGATTGTAATCACCCGTGTCCAGGACGAGGTGCCAGACCTGCAGCTGGTTGTGCGTGGAGTCCCAGACGAGGTAGTTGAGCAGGATTTCCGTCGCGCCCTTGCCGGCGCACGCCGACACGCCGTGGGCGAGGACCTTCACGGGAGTCGCGCTGCCTCCCGCCGCAGTCGCGGGCAGCAAGACCTGGCACCAGTCCGTCGTGGAGCGAGTGGAGCCGGGGGCGACCCGGGTCGCGCACAGGAGGTTGTTCGTGGTGTCGATCCAGAAGAGGTAGACGAGGTCGCGGTTCGCGACCACGCCGATGCGCTTCTGGGTCAGGAAGGCGAGGGAGGACTGCGTGGAGTCCTTCTCGATGGTGAAGTGGGTCCAGGGGTCCAGTCGCTTCGGATTGCCCTGGGGGCGGCTGAGGTAGGCGACAGTCGACGCGCTGAAGTAGCCCTGGAGCTTATTGTCATCGTCGACTCCGGCCAGGACCAGCGAGGAGCCGGTCTGGATGAGGCGGAACTCTCCGTTGTCGCCGTTGACGTCGAGCGGCCCAGCGACGGGGATGCTGATGACTTCGGTGGTGGGGGGAGCGGGAGGGAGTTGCGGAGTCGAGGGTGAGGAGGAGTTGGGCACGGCGATTCCATCCTGTCGTGGGGAGAGCGCGGTTAGGGGGATGCGGGCTCCGGGGGCTACCGTTAGCAACCGGAGGGCCAGCCGAAGAGGCGGGCGCCATCCCAGGGGACGCCCGGAGTTTCTCGCTCAGCGCCACGGCGTCCGCGTTCCGCGCGGACGCGGGTGCGTTCCTCCGGATGCAGGGAGTCGCGCTCGCGGCCCGTAGTACGCTTCCGGCTTCGCGGATGTTCCGCGCTGGAGGTAAGCCGATTGCGGAACGCTCTGCGTACCTGGGGCCTGTGTGTGTTGCTTGCCAGCGGCTGTGCGACGACGTCGGCGGTTCGGGAGCCACCGCCCGTTCCCGACGTGGCCGCGCTGGATGCGGAAGCAGCTCGCGCGATGGCCGCGACCGGCACGAAGGGGCTGGCCATCGCGGTCATCGACAACGGGCGCGTGGTGGCGACCCGAGCCTACGGCGCACGCGATGCGAAGGGCGAACCGCTGCGCACCGACACGGTGATGTATGGCGCGTCCATCACCAAGGCGGTCTTCGCGTACGTCGTGATGCAGCTGGCGGACGAGAAGCGCATCGACCTCGACGCGTCCATCTCGAAGTACCTGGACAAGCCGCTGCCTGAGTACCCGGACGAGGACCGCTATTCGACCTGGTCCCATCTGGCCGGCGACGAACGATGGCGGGACATCTCGCCTCGCGTGCTGCTCACCCATAGCGCGGGCTTCGCCAACTTCGGGTTCCTCGAACCGGACGAGAGGCTGCGGATCCACTTCGCTCCGGGCAGCCGCTTTGCTTACTCCGGTGACGGCATCATCCTGATGCAGTTCGTGCTCGAACGCGGGCTCGGGCTGGACGTGGGCGCGGAGATGCAACGGCGCGTGTTCGACCGCTTCGGCATGCGCACGACCAGCATGATGTGGCGGCCGGACTTCGCACAGAATCTGGCTGACGGATGGAAGGCCGACGGCAGCGTGGAACCGCACGACGAACGCAGCAGGGTGCGCGCGGCCGGTTCCATGGACACCACCCTCGATGACCTGGCGCGCTTCGCGGCCGCGCTGGTGAGTGGTGAGGGCCTGTCACCGGAAGTCTTCGCCCGGATGACCTCTCCGCTGCTGCCCATCACCACCCGGAGCCAGTTCCCTACCCTGCAGGACGAGCTGCCGCCGGAGTCACGGCGCAAGGACCTGGCGGCGGGCCTGGGCGTGGTGGTGTTCGACGGTCCGCAGGGACGCGGGTTCTTCAAGAACGGCCACAACGACAACACCGCCAACACCCTCGTGTGCCTGCCGCGCGGGCGCCGCTGCGTGCTCATCCTGAGCAACGACGTCCGCGCCGAGCCCGCCTATCCCCACCTGGTTCGCTTCGTGCTGGGCGAGGCCGGTGTGCCCTGGGATTGGGAGTACGGCGACATGGCGTTCTGGGACGGACGCTGAGCCGGCCCCCCGGCCTTCACACTTCTTCACCGCCGGCTCAAATCACCGCAACCGGCGGCTTCCATATTGGTTCCAGTCAAGCAGCGGGAAACAGCACCCCCACTCTGGAGCCACACGCCATGAAGAAGACGCTCGTCATCGCCGGTACCGCCGTCGTCGCCGTCACCCTGCTCACCGGTTTCGGCTGGGGCCGCCATCACCGCGGCACGCCCGACCCGGAGCGCATCAACCAGATGGTCACCTGGAAGCTGGACGACAAGCTGGATGACCTCAATGCCACCGAGGCCCAGCGCTCCTCCATCCACGCCGTGAAGGACCGCCTCCTCAACGAAGGCCAGTCGCTCATGGAGGGCCAGAAGGCCGCGCGCTCCGAGGCCGTTGCCCAGCTGGCGTCCGAAACGCCTGACTCCGCCAGGCTCCATGCCCTGGTGGACGCGCGCATCGACGCCGCTCGCGCCTTCGCCCACAAGGCCGTGGATGCCGTGCTCGAAGTCCACCGCACGCTCACCCCTGCCCAGCGCCAGGAGCTGGTCAGCGACTTCCGCGAGCGCACCGGCGAGAAGTAGCCCGCGCCCGAGCAGGTCTCACGGTGCGCACGGAATGACACATTCCGTGTCCCACCGTGAACCTTCGTGGGCAGGAATGACGCGCACGGTTATTGTCGGTCGGTGGATTACACCGATTACGCTCGACGCATCCGCTCCCACGCCTCCCTGGGGGAGCTCTATGAATACGGCCAGGTACATGAAGGGGGGCGCGACTATCCCCTCTTCCGCCTCATCGTCCCGGGCGACCGCTGGCTCGTCATCACGTCCGGCTTCCATGGGGAGGAGCCTGCCGGCCCGCTGACGCTCGCGAAGCACCTGCCGGACATCGTCGCTTACGCGAAGTCCAAGGGCGTGGGCCTGCGCGTCTACCCGTGCATCAACCCCTCCGGCTTCGAGGACGGCACCCGCTACAACCGCAGCGGCGAGAAGCCCAACAACGACTTCATGCGCTACGAGGTCGCCCCCGGAGAGTGGCGCGGCGAGCTCGTGGGCGACCCGTCCATCCTCCGCTGGGCCCTGTACGACGGCGGCCCCAAGGAGACGCGCGCGGTGCGCACGGACCTGGCGCGCTTCCCCGCTCCAGACGCCGCGCTCGACATCCACCAGGACAACTACCTGGGCGGCGTCGCCACGTACGCGTACGTCTTCGGGGACAAGACGGCCTACCACCCGATGCAGGAGGCCGCCGCCGCGCATGCCACCGTGGTGAAGAGCCGCAAGGTGGACGACAACGCCTACGCCGACGAGCACGGCCTCATCGTCTTCCACGACGGCAGCGTCACCGACTGGTACATGCGCCAGGGCGTGCCGTACGCCGCCGCGCTGGAGACCACCACGCCCATGTCGCAGGACGCCTGCGACGCCGTGAACCTCCTCTGGATCCGCGGCTTCATCGACCTGGCCGCGCGTGGAGAGGGCCCCACCCGATGATTCAACGTCCCCTGGGGAAGAGGGGTCTCACCGTGTCCGCGCTCGGCTTCGGCGCGGGGCCCGTGGGCAGTGAGGCGCTGAGCGACGCCGACGCGGAGGCGCTCCTCAACGGCGTGTTGGACGCAGGCATCACCCTCATCGACACCGCGCCCAGCTACGGCGTGTCCGAGGAGAGAATCGGCCGGTTCCTCGGCGCTCGCCGCCGCGAGTTCGTGCTGTCCACCAAGTGCGGCTATGGCGTGCCCGGCGTGGAGGACTGGACGCCCGAGTGCATCACGCGCGGCGTGGACCTGGCCCTCCAGCGCCTGCGCACCGACGTGCTGGACGTGCTGCACTTCCACTCGTGTCCTCCGGACGTGCTCCGCCGCCCGGGGCTCATCGAAGCGCTCACCCGCGCGGTGGAGGCGGGCAAGGTGCGCGCCGCCGCGTACTCGGGCGACAACGCCGGCCTGGACGCCGCGCTGGAGACGGGCGCGTTCGCCGTGGTGCAGACGTCCGTGAACCTCTTCGACCAGCGCTCGCTGGACCATGGCGTGGCCAAGGCCTCCGAACGCGGCGTGGGTGTCATCGCCAAGCGGCCCCTGGCCAACGCGCCGTGGCGCTTTCCGGGGCGCCCCTACGCGCACGACGTGGGCGAGTACTGGGAACGGATGCAGCGCATGGCGCTCCAGACAGACGGCCTGGACTGGCCGGAGCTGGCGCTGCGCTTCACCGCGTTCGCGCCGGGCGTGGCCACCTGCATCGTGGGCACCACGCGCCTGGACAACCTGCGCGCCAACGCTCGCACCCTGGAGCAGGGGCCCCTCCCCGAGCCCACCGTTCAGGCCATCCGGGACGCCTTCCGTCGCAATGACACCGGGTGGGACGGCGTCATCTAACGCAGCCCGCCAGTCTGACGTTCCGTCCTCCAGCGAAGATTTCAGCGTCGGCAACTGCTCACTATCGACGTTTGTCTCGTCCATCCGGGTCGGGTGCTCAGCCTGGGGGGCGTGGCAACCATCCGATCCATGAACGCGATGCCAGAGTCTGAGAAGGATGGAGAAATGGTGGAGCTGCACCCCACCTCGCTGGATTTGAACCAGGTGGATCCCACCCCGCAGGTGGCGAACTGGCTGCGCATGCGCGCGAGCCAGTGGCTCACCACGGCGCAGAGGGACTTCAACGCGGCCCTCTTCGCGCGCGACGGTTCGGAGGCGTCGTTCGATCGCTACTGCGATGCCCGCTCGGAGCTGGACTCCGCGGAGGCCTGGGCGCTGCGCGTCTCCGAGCTCGTGGCGCACGTGCGGTAGGCGGCGGCCTTCAGCGCCCCACGCCCATGCGCGTCCACAGCTCCAACAGCGTGCGCAGCACGGCCACGTCCGGCACGTCCGCCGCGGGCGGCACGTCCACGCGGATGCCGTGCGCCGCCAGCCGCGTGAAGGGGTTGTCCGCGTCCGGCGTCTTCAGCGGCACGGATGGATCCGCCGGCCGGAAGCCGAACGCCAGCGCCCGGGCCTGCACCTCCGGGCTGCGCAGGAAGGCCACCCACTCCAGCGCCGCCTCGCGCTGCTCGGGCGTCACCCAGTCCGCTTGCAGCACCGCCGCCGGATGGTCGCTCCACAGCGTCACCGGCGGATAGTCCACCCGCAGCGGACCCCACCGGCCCTGGGCCTGATCCAACTGCGCGATGGCCAGGCTCTCGTACACCAGCGCCAGGTCGTAGCGGGACGGTCCGTAGCGCACCAGGTCCGTCATGAACGTGCCCGTGGACGGCTCGAAGCGCGTCACGCCCCGCTCCAGTCCCTGGAGCCACGCCTGATAGCCCGGATCCAGCAGGTCCCCTTCCTTCACGCCCTCGCGCCGGCCCAGGTACTCCAGCGTCGCGGACAGGAGCGCCTGCAGGCCGGAGTTCGACTTCCGGGGGTCCGTGTGGCCCAGCTTCACGAAGCCCCACTCCGGCGGGCCGCCCACCGCGGGCCAGCCCCGGTCGCTCGCCACCGCGCGCTGGAGCGTCTTCCACGACAGGGCCGCGCCCCCACCCGCCTTGCGCAACACCTCCATCCGGTCCTGCCAGCCCACGAACACCAGCGGCGTAATCACCAGCGGATGCGGCGCGGCGTCTCCCTCCGTGGCGAACAGCGGCCCGTGCGAGGCGTCCGTCGCCCAGTCCGCCGCGAGCATGCGCAACTCCGCGCTGTCCGCCGGGCTCCACACCGTGGGCTTCTCCCGCCCTTCCAGGATGGCCTGCGCCGCCTCCAACGAGCCCCGCCCCACCAGCGTCACCCGCACCCGCGGATGTGTCCGCTCGAACTCCGCGAGCGCCGCCTCCACCCACGCGCGCTTCTCCGTGCTGTAGAGGAACGTGATGTCCGTCACCCGCCGCCGCGACGGCAGCACGGTGGACGCCGGCTCCGGCGTCCCCGGCTGGGGCACCATCGGGGCCGCCAGGAGGTAGAACACCCCCAGCAACGCGGCCAGCATGCCAATGACGAGGAGAGCCCGGGGCTTCATGCTCCCCCTCGTACCCCGGGTCGCGGTCCCGGAAAGCCCACCGGTGCTTTTGTCACAACCCTGTCACTCACGGCCTCTCCCCCGGCCGCTCCCCCTCCAGGAACCATCCTGTCGGTTTGTTTGCCCTCATAGGACTGGCAGAATGGGCCGGATGACGACACTGGCACGAAGCATCGCGCTCCTGGGACTGGGAGCGGTGTTGGGGGGCTGCGCGGCGAAGCAGGCCCCGCCCGTCCAGCACTACGCGCTGGGCATGTCCCGGGCGGAGTATCGGGATTACACGGGGGCGAAGGCGAGCCCCTGCGACGCGGAGCCGCGCTGGTTCCAGGACGAGCTGACCGCGGTGAACGGCCTGCTGGCCCGCTTCGTCAAGGAGACGGAGCAGGCCCTGGACCCGAAGGGGCTGGAGCACGCGAAGCACCTGGAGCTGCTGGAGGAGGGCCTGCGCACGCTGCCCCCGGTGCTCAAGGTGCACGAGGCCAACCTCCAGGCGCTGAAGACCTGCGACTTCCGTCGCGCGGGCGCGTTCCCGGACCTGGCCCGGCGCGGTGGGGAGCTGCTGACGGAGACGCGGGAGCGGATGGAGCTGGGGCCCCGGATTCAAGCGGCCGCGGCGCTGCGCGAGGCGCAGAAGCAGTGGCGCGAGCAGGGCGGGGAGCGCGAGGCGAAGGCGCGCGAGACGTGGTGCCCGAAGCCCGTGAAGGTGGGCCAGCCGGACCTGTTCTTCGCGCGCCTGTCGCCGGACGGGCGCACCGAGTGGTTCTTCTGCGACGGCCACGTGGTGGAGAAGTCCGGCGGCGGGGAGCCCACGCTGCTGAGCCCGGAGGGGTTGAGCAAGGCGGAGCGCCGCCGGGTGCAGTCGAAGAAGTACCTGGACGCGGCGCAGACCTACCCCGAGGAGGAGATGGACCGCGAGCCCACGGCCGCCACCCTCCAGAAGCCCGCGGCGTCCGCGGGTGGCAGCGCGCCGTAGGCCAGGGCGTGACGCGCGGGCCTCCGCCGTCACGCTCCCAGCCGGGCGAGCCGCTTGGACAGGTGCGCGTCGCCGGCCGCGTCCACGCCGCCCACGAAGGCGGCCAGCGACTGGCCCGCGCCGGACAGGTGGGCCTCCACGTGCGGCTTGAGCACGGTCCAGCGCTTCGTCCAGGCGTCCTCGGAGCCGTCGCGCAGGTCGGGGCGCTCGGAGAGGAGCGCCGTCACGCGCAGCGCCAGCTCCGGGTCGTTGAGCGTCCGCGCGGCCGCCACACCCGCCGGCACCGAGCCCGCGGGCGCGGCCTTCCACATCTCCGCCGCGCGCTGGAAGGCGGCCACGTCCACCTGGGACAAAAGCCCCAGCGCGTGGCGCACCGGCAGCCGACCTTCCGCCTTGGGGCCCACCACGTGCGCCATCAGCGCGGTGAAGGGCGCGGCCAGGGCCGGGTGCGCCGAGGGGTCCACGCCGCCCAGGGCGCGGAGCGCGTGGCGGGCCTTGCGCGCCAGCCGCGTCACCTTCCAGCTGGGCCCCTTGAGCTTCGACTGGAGCAGCGCGAGCGCGGACGCGGCGGCGGTCACGGCCTCGGGGCCCGGCGTGGTGGCGGCCACGCGGCGCGGCAGCACGAGCGCGGGAGGCGGCGGGGCGGCGGCCTCCCGCGCTCGTGC